>VBOO01000070.1 GCA_005877505.1 Nitrospirota bacterium | reverse complement strand
GCTTCGGCTGCCTGGCCGGACTCCAGAGAGGGGACACCAAGGCTGCCCTGCACGATCCTCACCTCCGAATTCGGCGATGTAACCTGCGCCGTAAGTCCTGTCGCAGGCTGTGTCCCCTTGTTGAGAAACTTGAGTTTCAGGCGGAGTTCCGTGCCATCGTTCGTCGGCAGTGTGCCCTCCGACAGGCGCCAACCGGTCACCGTTACGATGAAGGTCGGGGCCGCCGCAGGATGAATACCGACCTCGAGACGGTCTCCGCTCAACGGTTTGAGCGTAATACGACCATCGGCGGCAGCCTGCCGTTCATATTGGTCGGAAAGCGTGCCGGTTTCCAAATTGATGACGGTGATCTGGTAGTTCCGCCCAGGGTCATAGGCGGCGTCCGTCGTGATCGCTAGCGTGACGGAGGGGAGCAGCTTCCCATCCGGCAGCCATTCCCGGACGCTCGATCGGAAACCGGTGAACGAGACATTCTCTAGAACAGTGAAGCCTGGACGCTGCCGATTGCTGGACACCGAGTAGCCCCAGATGTCGAAATCGGGGTAAATGTCCGCGTGGTGCCAGACAGCGGGCTTGGGTAGCGGATCGCTGAAGGCATTCATGTGAAAATCCAGAGTCTTCGCGATGCCCGGTGTGCCGTGACTAGAAGGGAAGTCTTCGACTTCGTGGACGGTACGGGCAGGGTCCTTGCGCGCAAAATCCCACGTGGCATTGATGTGGCGGTGATACCATCGAATGAAGTCCGCTGAACCCGTGATCAACCGGGTGTACAGGCCCTCGTAATTCCGGTGCATGGGGATGTGCAGGTATTCGGTGGGGAATGCCAGCGGTCCCGCAAAGAACTCGGGCGAGGGCATGAAGCTCGAAGCGCTGCCAACCAGGTGCGGGTATTTGCCAGAGACCCAGAACGACATGAAGCCGCCCATGGAAACGCCGGAAATGCCACGGTGTTCCCGGTTCGCGATGGTACGGAAGGTCGAGTCGATGTGCCGGACCAACTCGGGATAATACAAGGGAAACTGACGGTGCGTCTCCACGGGGCCTATGTTGTAAGGCCGCAAGGAATCCTTGGCACCCGGATTGACGCCGTCCCACTTCACGACGATGAGATTCATGTGCGTTCCGACATAATTGGCCAAAGTATCGGTACCGTACCTGGAATCTCCCGTGTCATAATTACCGACTTCCGACGAAGTCCTGTTATAGCGCTCTGCCCATCCGTGAAAGAAATACAGCACTGGATACAGCCTGGGGTTTCCCTGAGCGTCAGTTGCTTGATTGTAATCGGGAGGCAGGAAAACACGGAAGAACCGCTGCTCGGGCTGGCTGCTGCCTAGCACATCGCTGAAGTGCGAGCAGTCCAGAATCAAGGTCGGCGTCGTGTAGGTAGTCTGGCAGGCCGCGGGTGTTTGCGCGGCCAAATCCACTGGCAGCGCCATCAGCAGTAGCAGAAGGAACGACGCCAAGAGCGGAGAAATGTCTCTGCCGCACCGCGGACCTTGCGCCATCTTTTTCATCATGACTCCACCTCAGGGACGGAATCAGCATTGTCCCCGATTGGGAGGTGCGAAGCAAACATAATCGGGAGTTATTGGGGGGCGGAGCGACGGGAGAGATCCAGAATGTGAAGAAATGTGAAGAAATGTGAAAAATTGGGAGCCGACTCGAATTTGGGTAGGCGCAATTCTTTGCCCCCGAACCTCACCCTCCCCCTCGATGGGGGGAAGGAATTGTAACAGTCGGGCCGCCGGCGGGGACACGCTGCAGGAAGATCAAACCCACCACAAAAAAGAGTCCCACCGTGATGATGGCGGCGCGCTGGTTGCCCATCAGCATCGCGGACACCATGCCGAAGACCAACGGCCCCAGGATCGCTCCGGCCTTCCCCACCAGCGCGTAGAAGCCGAAGAACTCCGCCTCGCGTCCCTGTGGAAGGAGCGTGGCCATGAAGGTGCGGCTGGCGGCCTGGATGGCGCCAAGGCCGGTCCCGGCCAGGACCGCGACGATCCAGAAGTGCCATTTTGCCTCGACGAGGTATGCGAGCACGGTCACTGCTGTCCACTGGATAAGCATGGCAGCGACCACGAACTTTGGCCCGCGGGTGTCCGTCGCCATCGCCCACGCCGCCGATCCGGCCAAAGCCGTAACCTGGATCACCATGAACAGGATGATGATCTCGGTCATGGAGAAGCCGAGCGTCTTCGCCGCAAACACCGCCGCGAAGGCGATCACGGTGTTCACGCCGTCCTCATAGATCAGGTACGCCAGGAGGAACCGGCGCAGCGCGGTCCTCTCGGGCCGCGTCAAGATCTCGCGCAGTGTGGCCAGGGTTTGACGCAGGCCTCGTGAGACGGCTTCGCGGAGCGGAAGGGGATGGTGTGAATCGGTCGGCAAGAGAACAAAGGCGGGGATCGAGAACAGGCCGAACAGCATGGCGGCGGAGAGGAAACAGCCCCAGTAGGCCTGACTGGCGGCGAAGGGCCAGGCGGCAAGGAAGGCGGCCACCGAGCCGGCGTAACCGACCGCGAAGCCCGCGGCGGACACCCGGCCGACCTGATCGGGTAGGGCGATCCGGGGCAGGTACGAGTTGTAATAGACGAACGCTGCCTCGAACGTGACGACGCCGACAACGGCGAGCGTGAATCCCCAGAGGACCATGCCAGGCCTCACGGTGGCGAGCAGCGCGGTCGCGGCCACCGAGGCCAGCGTGAATCCTACAAGAAACGGCTTGCGGACCCCGGCGTGATCAGCAATGCCACCGAAGAAGGGCGAGGTCAGGGCGACGAGGCCCATCGAGACGGAGACGGCGAGTCCCCACCAGAAATCCCCGCGGCCCTGTTCGTTGCCGACGACCGTGTTGGCGTAATAGGCGGGGAAGACGGTTGCATAAACGATGGCGGAAAAGGCGGAGTTGGCGAAGTCGTAGAGCGTCCACGCAACGATCGTGCGGCGCGATGATCCCGTCACGGCGGGCAGGATAGCACAGGGTCGGACGGTCAAGCATCTCTCATGGCAGCCATTTTGCTTGCCAAAAAAATTTACGTGCGAGGCGCCAACATTGGACTTGACACGCCGGAGCCCTTCTGTTACGAAGGCGACGCCATCTTTAGCGGGCAGGTCACGGACTTGCAAGTTGAAGGCGCATTCGGTCCCTCTCCGGCGGTGAGCAGGGGTAAGCCGGTTGCGCTTTTTTCATGTTTCGGGAACAGCGGCTGGGTAGATCAACCACACAACATTAGGAGGGGGCGCGATGGCAAAAGCGATGACCAAATCACAGATCACCGGACATCTCGCTGACAAGATTGGCATCACCAAGAGGGCGGCGAGCGACCTGCTTGAGAAGCTGGCCGCCCTTGCCTATAAGGAAGCCAAGAACACCTTCACGTTGCCCGGCCTAGGCAAGCTGGTCTTGGTGAACCGGAAGGCACGGATGGGCCGCAATCCGCAAACAGGCGACCCCCTCAAGATCCCGGCCAAGCGGGTCGTGAAGTTCCGGGTGGCGAAAGCCTGCAAGGTCGCCGTGCTCGGAAAATAGGCATGCGGGCTTGCGTTGAGGACGGCGGGCGATGAGGGAGCCCAAATGAGCCGAACGGGTCTGGCCGGCGAAGGGAGAACGTGGCGCGAAGTGTTTTGCCTTTCGTAGGATCGACGGTTATGGTATCGTTGCTGACGCCACGGTTCTCCTGCCGGCGGCCTTGTCGAACACGGGGGGATGCATGCCCGACAGCAGCAAGTCCGAGACCCTCCGCTTTCGCTACACCTTCAAATTTCCGGACAGCACGGAGAAGGAATTTGAAATCCAGTTGAACGCCAAGACACTGGAGCTGGTCACCAAGAAAGACCTCCCCAAGCCCGCCTGGACAAAGCTGAAATACCAGCAGTGCGAACACTGCCCGCTCGGCGACGAGCACGAGTATTGCCCGGTGGCGGTGAATCTTTCGGCGCTGGTGGAGTCCTTCAAAGACTCCATCTCCTATGACCGCACGAGCGTCCGCGTCCAGACGAACGAGCGGATTTACGAAAAGACGACGACCTTGCAGAAAGGCCTCAGCTCGATCATCGGGATGTATATGGTGACGAGCGCCTGCCCGGTGATGGACAAGCTGCGCCCGATGGTGCGATTCCACCTGCCGTTCGGCTCGATGGAAGAGACCGTGTACCGGGCCGTGTCGATGTATCTGACGGCGCAGTACCTCCTGATGCGGAAGGGGAAGACGCCGGATTGGGACTTGAAGAAACTGGTCGAGATTTACAGGGCCGTCGCGCATGTGAACCGTGGCATTTCCAAGCGCCTGTCCAGCGCCTCGGAAGAGGATGCCAACATGAATGCGGTGGTGATCCTCTCCGCGTACGCCGAGATGGTCGCGTTTTCAATCGAACATCAGCTTGCGGACCTCGAGTACATCTTCAGCGAATACACCAAGTTCGAGTAGCGCGTCTGCGCCTCGAGGTGGTCGAGGAGGAGGCCATCCATGCAGACGGATGTGAGTCGCCGATCCTACAGACGCTTGCCCTTCCTCATCCTTCTGATGACCCTCGTGATCCTGCTCATCGGGGCTGTCGCCCTCCACTATGTCGAGAACCGCCTGGTGGCCACCACGGGCGAAAGCCTGGCGCTGGCCGCCGCAGACATTGCGGACATGCTCGACCGGTTGCTCTTTGAACGATACAGGGACATTCCCATGATGGTCCTCGCGCGGGTATTCCAGGGGCGCGACCCTGCTGCCATGACAGACTACCTCGACTGGGTGCAGAAGAACTACCAGGTCTATCGTTGGTTGGGAGTGCTCGATGCGTCCGGTCGGATTATTGCCGCGACGAGTCCCGCGAGTGTGGGCAAAGACATGAGCCGGACGTATTTGTTCAGGGTTGTCCGCGAGCAGGGTGGTGTCCATATCCAGGATGTGGAGGTGTCTGAAGATGCCGGTGGGATTCCGGTCATCTCCTTCGCCGGTCCGATCCTGGACTCTCAAGGGAAGTTCCGCGGGGCTGTCCTTTCCCAGGTCGCTCTGTCCAGCGTGCAGGATGTCGCCACGGCGGCCATCCGTACGTTTCAAGTGCAGCGCGGATCCACGGGGAAGATCGAGTATCAGATCATGACCCGGGACGGAGACCTGCTTGTGGACTCACTCCTGCGCCAGGAGATGCAGGTCAACCTCAAGCTCATGGCCCTGCCCTCGGCGCTGCTGAGCGCGTCGGCGCTGCCGGGGTATATTGAGGAGCAGCACCTGCGCCGGCAGGTGCCGGTCGTCACGGGGTACTCGGGGACCGAAGGATACGGCGACTTTACCGGCTTGCACTGGGCAGTCCTCGTCCGCATGGACCGGAGCGACATCCTCGCTCCCATCCGAACGGTCCTGCAGAATCTGGCCCTGGCGGGGGCTCTGATCATACTGCCGCTGCTGGGCTTTCTTCTCTGGACGTCGGGACGACTCCAGGCTGAATACCAGCGTGCCCGGGAAGAAAGTGCCCGTGCCGTGGCCGCTGAGACCACTTTGCGATTGCGAGACCGAGCCATCGCTGAGACCAGCAACGGCATCCTGATCACCGATCCGCATCAGCCCGACAACCCCATCATTTATGCCAACCCGGCGTTCGAGCGCATCACAGGATATCGCATGGAGGAGGTGCTCGGGCGCAACTGCCGTTTTCTGCAAGGGGCCGACACCGATCCGTCGACAGTAGCCGTCGTACGGCAGGCCGTCGCGGAGCAACGGGATTGCCACGTGGTCATTCGGAATTACCGCAACGACGGCACATCGTTTTGGAACGAGTTGACGATCTCCCCCGTGCACGACGGGAGGGGGCAGGTGACGCATTTCGTCGGGGTGCTCGCGGACGTTACGGCGCGGAAGCACGACGAGGAAGCGATCGAACGGCTCAGCCGTCAGAACGAATTGATCCTGAACGCGGCAGGGGAAGGGATCTTTGGACTGGACCTGCAGGGAATAACGACGTTTGTGAATCCGGCCGCGGCGAGAATGCTCGGATGGTCGGTCGCGGAGCTCATCGGCCAGCCCATGCATTCCATCCTGCATCACACGAAGCCGGATGGAGCTCCCCATCCCGAGGAGGAGTGTCCGATCCAAGCCGCCTTCAAGAAGGACGGCGTGGTCCATCGAGTGGCTGACGAAGTGTTTTGGCGGAGGGACGGGACCAGCTTTCCAGTGGAGTATGTCAGCACACCAATTCGGGAGTGTGGCGATGTCGTCGGGGCGGTCGTCGTGTTCATCGACACGACGCTGCGCAAAGAGGAGGAAGAGCGGCGGATGCAGGTGGAGAAATTGGCCGCGCTGGGCCAGGTGGCCGCCGGCGTGGCCCACGAGATCAACAACCCGTTGGCGGGCATCAAGAGCGCGTTCCTCTTGCTGAAAAGTACGATTGCCCCCAGCCATCCGTATTCCCAATACGTGAGCATGATCGATCGGGAGATCCAGCGGATCAGCGACATCGTGGGTCAAATGTACCAACTGTATCGGCCTGATCCGGCGGAACGCCGTCCCATCGATCTCAAAGCGGTTCTTCGGGATGTCTCGCAGATCATGGCTGGCTTGTTGCGGCAGCACCGGTTGACGCTGAGAACCGAGGTGGCTGCCAACCTGCCTCGGGTTCGACTGCCGCAACGTGATTTGATCCAAGTCCTGTGCAACCTCATCAGGAATGCCGTCGAGGCGTCCCGGCCGGCCAGTGAAATCTGTCTCTCGGTCGCGCATGGCGAGGACCTCGTGTCGATCGCGGTAGCGGATCGCGGCAACGGCATTCCGGCGGAGGTGGTCCCGCACATCTTCGACCCGTTCTTTACCACCAAGATGGGGGGCACCCAGGGAGGCATGGGCCTCGGTCTCTCGGTTTCTCGAAGCCTCGTCGAGGCGATGGGGGGACGGATCGACGTGCAGACCGCTGTCGGCCGCGGCGCGACCTTCACGGTGGTCCTGCCTTGCCATGCGGCGATAGCCTCCCCGAGCGTCCGATCTAAAAGGGAGCAGCCTCATCATGTCTGACATGCCGCGGATCCTGATCGCCGATGATGAAGAGACGTTCCTGCACTCCATGGGTGCCCTCCTGCGCCTGGAAGGGTATGCGTGTGATTGCGTGCGGGATGCCCGCGAGGCGGCCGCCGCTCTGGAGCAGCACGCATACGATCTCCTGATCACCGATATCTACATGCCGGGGAATGCGGAGTTGGAGTTTCTCCATGATCTGCAGAGCCGCGGTGTCATTCTTCCCGTGATCGTGGTGACCGGCTTCCCGTCCGTGCCCACCGCCGTGGAGTCGCTGCGTCTGTCTGTCGTGGATTACCTCATCAAACCGGTGGATTTCCCCGTGGTCCTGCATTGCGTCAGCCGAGCCATCGAGAAAGGGCGGGTGATCCGCTCGCTGCACAAGACCCAGGAGCAGATGCGCGAATGGGTCAAGACGATGGACGATCTGGGGCGGTCGCTGAACGTGCCTGGCACCAAGGGGGGAGAGACCAAGCTGGCCTGGGCCATCGATAACTATCTGGATCAGATGGTGGGCCACATCACGCAGATCGCGGCGAGCCTCAAGATGACGATCGATAGCGTGCGAAAGGATTATGCCGGTCAGACGATGGATGTGTGCGCCCTCGTCAGGTGCCCCCGGTTAGAGGCGTACGAAACAGCCCTTCGCGGGACGATCGAGGTCCTCCGGAAGACCAAGAACGCGTTCAAGTCCAAGGAACTGGCCGCGCTGCGGGAGAGGCTGGAGGAACTCCTGAAGAAAGACCACCGCTAGGAACATCGGGCCGGGGACCAGCGCCCGCGTGATGGACGGAGTGGCGAGGGGGCGCCTACGGGTATTGGGCTGTGATGGTGCTCCGCAGGCCCCCGCGGGCGGAAAACTCGCCGATGACCCGGGCATGGACCGGCCGACAGGCGGCCACAAGGTCTCGCAAGATCCGGTTCACGGCATTCTCGTAGAAGATGCCGAGGTTGCGGTAGGCGTGGATGTACAGCTTCAGGGACTTCAACTCCACGCACAGCTTGTCCGGCATGTAGATGATGCGGATTGTGCCGAAGT
>VBOO01000069.1 GCA_005877505.1 Nitrospirota bacterium | reverse complement strand
TCGATCGTCGCTTCCTTCTTATCAGGAGGCACGCTCACTCCCTCATTGCGAACACCCTCGCGTACCCTAGCGCGGCTGTGCCCATCAAGTCAAGAATTGCGCCCGGCCAGAAACGACAAGAGCCCACCCCCGGGATGGGCTCTTGCAGAGCGGAGACTGCGGCAAGGCGTGGCTAGGCCACACCCTGGGTGGGACTACCGATCTTCACGACATTCGAGGCTTGCGGTCCCTTGGCACCCTCCACGACCTCAAACTCGACGTTTTCGCCTTCCTTGAGGCTCTTGAACCCTTCCCCCTGCAGGGCTGAATAATGGACAAAGACGTCCTGTCCGCTATCCATGCGAATAAAGCCGAACCCCTTGCGATCATTGAACCACTTGACAGTGCCTTTGCTCTTCACACCGTCCTCCTTTCGTCACCCCAGCCGTGCCTGACTCTCTACCTGAAAAAGCCCTTACGAATCAGCGGGACAATTATGCGGGTGTGCATCTACCATAGCCCCTCACGAGTGTCAAGTAGGTCAAGGCTGCAATTTGCTTTGCCCCGAACCTTCCAGTATAACTGTCGCCGAGAGCCCTGTCTCCGCATGCGGACGATCGACCGGTACATCCTGCAAGAGCTCGGCGTCCCGTTTGCGCAGAGCCTCGGGGCGCTCACATTCATCCTGATGACACGGGAGATCCTCCGGCTCGTCGAACTCCTGATCAACAAAGGCGTAGGGCTCTTGCCCCTGCTGAAGACCTTCCTCCTCCTGCTGCCCTCCTTCTTCGTCCTGACCCTGCCGATGGGCTGTCTGATCGCGTCCATCAGCGCGTTTAGCCGGCTGTCCTCGGACCGGGAACTCACCGCCTTGAAGGCGACGGGAGTCAGCGTGTGGCGTCTCCTTCCCTCCGTCCTGGTGTTTTCGTTCGCCGTTTTCCTGATGACCCTCGCGCTGTCCCAATTCGCCCAGCCCTGGACGGGCCAGTCCCTCAAGAAAATGGCGCTGGTTATGCTGCGGGACCAAGTATCGCTGGCACTCGATGAAGGGGTCTTCAATACCCCAACGGACAAGGTGGTCATGTACATCGGCGAGCGCACTCTGCCGGACCGTCCATCCGGGATTTTCATCTCGGACACCCGGACCAGCGGCGAGCCTCGGATCATCGTGGCTCGCGACTGGAAGGTCATCAACGATTCCCTTCACAACCGCGTTGGTCTCACGCTTCAGGACGGCACCATCCATGTGAATCCGAAGGATTCCGACCAGTACCAGACGATCCGGTTCACGACCTACGAGTTTAAGCTGGACCTCGCCGAGAGCCTCGCCCCGGAACCCGAAGCACACCTGTCGCTGTTCGAAATCCGCCAGAAGATCGCCGAGACCAAGGGGCGGGATCCCCGGTACCTCCGGCTCCTGGAAGACCACTACAAGAATTTGGCCTTCCCGGTCTCCACGATCCTGTTTGGTTTGATCGGGATGCCGCTCGGGATCGTCGTGAAGCGGTCCGGCCGGGCCGGCGGCTTCGCCGTGGGGATTCTCGTCATCGTCCTCTTCTATGTATTGAACGTCATGGGTGACTTCTGGGTCTCAGCCCGCGTCCTGAGTCCCTTTGCCGCCGCCTGGTTCCCGGATGCCGTCTTTGCCCTGGTCATCCTCTGGCTGTTTCACCGGCGCCTGCGGCCCTAGCTCATCCGGGGGACCCGATGCCGCATCTCATGACATACCTTGTGCGCGAGCACCTCCGGGTGTTTGCCACCTGCCTGAGCGGCCTGGCCGTCGTCTACCTGGTCGTCGACTTTGTCGAGAAGATCCGGAAGTTCGTGGGCTACCACGCCGAACTCCGCCATATTCTCTGGTACTTCGTCCTCAAGTGTCCCGGCATCTTCGTCCAGATCACGCCGCTCGCCGTCCTGATGTCCACCCTGCTGACCGTCTCGATCCTGTCCCGGAACAACGAGATCACCGCGATGCGCAGCAGCGGCATCAGCCTCTACTGGGTCTCCGTCCCGTTCCTCGTCATCGCCCAGGCCCTGAGCCTCCTGATGCTCTGGGCGAGCAACGCTGTGATCCCGGGCGCAAATCAGCAGGCAGAAACGCTGCGCGAGACCAAAATCGAAAGACGCAATCCGCCCGCTGTCTTCCAAGCCAATGAGATCTGGGTGCGGCTGGGCAATCAAACGCTCATGCGGGGCGATCTGCCCGATGAGAACGCGCCCCGCATCTACGGCGTCAGTCTCTACCGCCTGGAGCAGGACTTCGCCATCCGGGAAGTCGTCTCCGCGAGGGAACTGGTGTACGAAAACGAGGGCTGGGTTTTGGTCTCCGGCAACAGCCGGACGTTCCAGGGCGACCAGGGCGTCCGGTCTCAATCCTTCGACCGCCTCCCCATTCAATTGAACCAAAAGCCCGAAGATTTCCGTCACACCATCCGGATTGACTCAGACGCGTTGAGCCTGCGGGAGCTGGCTGCCTATGTCGAGCGGCTCCGGCAAGACGGATACAACCCGGCCAGGTACGCGACGGATCTGTTCGGGCGTATCGCGTTTCCCTTTGTCTGCCTGATCATGGCCCTTGTCGGCCTCACCATGAGTCTGATGGACACCGGCTCGCGTGGGACAGGGCTGGTCAGAGGAGTTGGGTATAGCCTGCTGGTCGGGTTCCTGTACTGGTCGGCCCACTCGGTCGCCTTGGCCCTGGGTCGGAGCAACGTATTGCCCCCGCTCCTAGCCGGTTGGACAGCCAACATCTTGTTCCTGTGTTTTGCCGGGTACTTGTTCCTGCGGGTTCGGCAATAGAAGCCTACCCAGACGTAAACAACTCCCTCCAGAAGATGACCTTGGCGTTAAAGTAGCCGGCCCAGGGGAGAAAGATCGCCGCATAGACCCCGACGTGGCCGAGGTAATACAGGCTGATCCCGACCTGAAACGCGATCCCTACGACGTACATCCCCAGCACGAACCGCCGGCCGGGATGAAGTGGCCCGGTGGTAGGAAAGTCCCGCTTCACCCGCTTGTACTCCTTGGCGGCCTCCAACTGTTTCTGCTTCCGCGCGAAATATTCCGGACAGACACCCACCAAGTACCGTTCGTACCGGGCATGCCCCCACCCCCAGAACGCACCACATAGGAACAGGAGCGTGCTCCCCAACAGAGCCTGGGGTGTCAGTTCGTTTTGGATCCACATCAGCACCATATCCCCGTAGCCGGCCAACAGCGTGACCATCCCTAACGGGATGGTCGGCAGCATCAATCGGCTCTTCAGATACAATCGGGCACGTTCCCGCTCATCTTCACGCCGTCGAATGGTCAGAATCTTGGGCATGCTCTCAGTTTCCCCAACCTTCCCAAGAGATCGGTGGTACGGTTCTGTCACCCCCCTATATCCTGTATCAGGAATATCCGTGACGAGACGACCGGGGGTTCACCATAGCACGACGGTGCTCGAGCACGTATTCAGATTGGAAGAACGCCCGTGTGATTTGCGACGATCGTGCAACGAGGCCTCTCGTGCGGTCATCCCACAAACAAACATCAGAGAGCCTTCACACAGGCCCGCTTTCGAGACTCTGGTTTTCCGATGCTGCACGTGTCTTGAGCTTCCCGTAACTCCGTTCACGAAACCATCGCTGGGAGCGGCACATCATCGCTTGACGGAGGACTCGTGCTCCGCCACCTGTCCACAAAATCTGTGGATACTCTGGGGATAGCCTTGTGAACGTCGAGGAGCGATCACTCCCATCCTGCTGCACAATCCCCATGCATAAATTTTAAGCGAAAATTCCGCCACCGAGCCAACGAGTTAGACATACGGTTTAGCCGGAATGGGGAAGCCGACTTAGTACTGCGTTCTGACACTCGGCATCAAGGCAATTACGATGCCGACGTATTCTTCAACACAATTGTCATAACGACACACCCACAACCATCGCTCATCTCACACCGACTGTCTCGATGAGACGGTCGACCTGCACATGTTTTTGCAGATGATCGGCCCAGCGGTCTAGCGACGATCCTAGTCGTGCCGTGACTGCGTCAGAGACCGACTGATCTAATGGGTGCAGCCCTTTTCTCTGGCGCAGCCGGTTCAGCCATTGACGGCGGAACCCTGGCTGGTCAAAGACCCCGTGGATATACGTTCCCCAGACCAACCCATCGGCGCGACATGCTCCATCCGTCGCGTCGTTCTCCGCCCCAGAGTGTGATCCGTCCTGTGAGAGATCCTCACCGCACCGACGCAGAATCCGAAAGCCGGAGGCCACCGAGCCGCGACGGGTGCGGCCCATGTGGATTTCGTACCCGGATATCGTACTGTCGGGCGCCACATTCCCAAGCAAAGGCCGCGCCTCAACCTGTGTCGTTTTCTTTTCAGGCAGCAATTCGGTCACTACATCTAGGAATCCCATGCCGGGTGTCCGCCCGCCAGCCTCGACACCGTATGGGTCAGACACCTCCCCTCCCAGCATCTGATAGCCGCCGCAGATCCCCACAAGCTCCCCGCCACCGGCCACGTGGCGCGTGAGGGCTTCGACAAAGCCCCTGCTCCGCAGATGTTCCAGATCGGCGATTGTGTTCTTGGTGCCCGGCAGCACGACGATGTCCGCTCCGACGAGATCGGACGGCGTGGCCGCGTATCGGAGCGCCACATCGCATTCGCCGGCCAGCGCGTTGAAGTCCGTAAAGTTGCTCAGATGAGGCACCAGCGTCACCGCCACATTCACCGCTTGCGTCGTGAAGGAGGTCTGGCGGTAGCGGTCCATCTCCACGCTGTCTTCCTGGTCCAACTCCAAGTCCCGCAGGAACGGGAGCACCCCCAAGACCGGTATGCCGGTGCGGGCTTCCAGCAAGGCCACCCCGTCGGCAAACAGACTTGCATCGCCACGAAACTTATTGACTATGACACCCACAACCCTCTGCCGCTCCTGCGGGGCGAGCAGCTCGATGGTGCCAATCACCTGCGCAAACACCCCGCCACGGTCGATATCCGCCACGAGGACCACCGCGGCGCCGGCCAATTCGACCATCGTCCAGTTGGCCAAATCCCGGTCGCGCAGGTTGAGCTCGGCCGCGCTCCCGGCCCCCTCGATGACAAGGACCTCGTACGCGCGGGCCAGCCGTTCGTAACTCGCCCGGACGTGGCGGAGCAGCTCACAGGTTTGCTCCAGGTACCGACGGCCCTGGTATCGCCCCCAGACTTTCCCGTGCACGATCACCTGCGCGCACTGGTCGGACTCCGGCTTGAGCAGGATGGGGTTCATATCGACATGCGGCGGCAGGCCACAGGCTTCGGCCTGCAGGGCCTGCGCCCGTCCAATCTCCCCGCCATCCGCCGTGACAAAAGAGTTCAAGGACATGTTCTGCGCCTTGAAGGGCGCTACGCGGACTCCCTTTCGCGCCAAGAGCCGACAGAGGCCTGCCGCGATGACGCTCTTCCCGACGTCCGAGCCTGTTCCGAGCACCGCGATCGCTCGTGCGCGGCTCCCAGTGACGTCCGCCTTCATGCGCTCGTGCTGCATCGCTCCCACAGTAACTCCGGTTCCCCTTAGTGAAGACCTTTCATGCTGATGCCGACGGCGTTGACCAAGGGACCTTACCTCTTCGCAGAGATCAACCTGAGTTCCTCTGCGCTCAAGGACCGATAGGCCTCCGGCGGACCTGACCACGGAAACCGATCCGGATGAACGAGATGGGCCAGAAGCTCGATCCCGTCCACCACCCTCGGACCGGGACGGGCAAAATAGCTGCTGGCATCCACCGCATAGATGCGCCCACGCTCAACCGCGGGCAGCCTCTCCCAGTCAGGATAGGTCGTCAGGAGATGGGCCTGGCGGAGGACCTGCTCCAGATGAAATCCGCAGGGGCTCAGGATCAACACCTCCGGGGCATATTCCAATATCTGCTTCCAGGCAAGCCGGATGGAATCCTTTCCCTTTCGACCCAATCCATCCACCCCCCCAGCCAGTTCCACCAGCTCCGGCATCCAGTGCCCAGCATTATAGGGAGGCGAGAGCCATTCCATGCAGAAGACGCGGGGGCGCGAGGAGAGAGACAGGGCCCGATCCGCAACGGCCTCCACCCGTCTCCGAAGCCGCCGGACCAGCCCGTCCGCCTCGTCCGTCCGGCCTGTGGCCTCGCCTACTTGTTGGATATTGTCAAAAATTTCCTCAAGACAGGTCGGGGTCAGATAGACGATCTGCGGGGATCTCTGAAGAAATTGAAGCACCCGCCCAATCTCATGACCCGAGGGGGCACAGACCTGGCAGAGGTCCTGGGTCAGGATCAGGTCCGGTGCCAACTGTTTCAAGAGGGCTTCGTCCACCGTATAGAGACTCTGCCCGGCCTTTAGCGTGCGACTGACGACCTCATCGATCTCTTGAGAGGTCAGGTCCTTCGTCTCGATCGCGCTTCGCACCACGACCGGCTTCGACTTCACCGCAGGCGGGTAGTCGCACTCATGTGTGACCCCCGCCAGTTGATCTCCTAATCCCAGGGCATACACCATCTCGGTGGCGCTGGGAAGAAAGGACACGATCCTCATGCCCGCACCCATCAAAAAGTCAACGATCCGGTCCGCGCCAGCGCCGTCGCTGTTTCACCATGGTAGCTTTTCTAGCTCCGCTTTCCCTGCTGCTGCACTTCTCGCTGCCACAGCACCTCCGGTTCGCCCTGGGTCTTGGCCACCCACCGGGCCAGCACGAACAGCGCATCGCTGAGTCGATTGAGAAACTTCAGAATGACCGGATCCACCGCTTCCTATCGAGACAATCTCACACCGACCCGCTCCGCACGTCGGCAGACGGTTCGGGCCTGATGTAAGAAGCTGGAGACTTTGCCGCCCCCAGGAAGGATGAACTCCTCCAGCGGTTTCAACTCCTTCTGGCATTCATCCATCAGCCGTTCGAGCCTGATCACGTCTGTCTCACTGATCACGGGCATCTGCGCGAACGTCTGGCCTGGAGGGGTTGCGAGGATGGCTCCGGCGTCCAACAGTTTATGCTGGACCCAGAGCAATTCCTCCGACAATCGCGCCGCCTGCGCATTTGCCGTCACCATGTCTGTATTGAGCGTCCGCACGACCCCAATGGACGCATTCAGCTAATCCACCGTGCCGTACGCCTCGACCCGCAGGTTGTCCTTCCAGACCTGTTGCCCGCCGGCTAGCCGCGTCTTTCCGGCATCCCCCGTCCGCGTGTAGACCTTCGTGATGCGCATGCCTAGTCCTCCTTCCTCCCAATCTTGCGCTCCCGCGCACACGCAAGGAGCGACCGGGCCAGCTGGGGTTGGCTGGCGAAGTGCAGATGGGTGTACAGCGCCAGGACATTGCCCCGCAGAAGACCGTCCTGCCCCTTACGGCGGCCCTGCGCATCCGTGATCGCGCAGGCGTAGTCCCTAGATGGATGGTTCTTCAGACACGAATAATGGAATTCATGGCCTCTGGCCCTGAGCCCTGGACTCCCCAACACACAGGGCGTCGTGACTTCCAACTCCCGATAGCCCATGACGAGGCTCGACCGCTGCATCACCGCTTCCCCGGGAAAGAGTCCAACCATGTCGTGTGCCTTGCCCTCAAAGTCACGAATCGCCTCCATGAGATACATCATGCCGCCGCACTCGGCATAGATCGGGCCGCCTCGTCGGGCGAATTCGCGGACTGCCGTCCGCATCAAGTGATTGCGGGCCAACGCCTCCGCATGCAGCTCCGGGTATCCCCCGCCCAAGTAAAGTAACTCCACGTCAGGGAGCATCTGATCGTGTAGAGGAGAAAAGCGAATGACCGAGGCCCCTTCACCCTCCAGCAGCTCCAGGTTCTCGGGGTAATAAAAGCAGAAAGCCGGATCATAGGCCACGCCCACCCGAACGGCCCGTCCGGAAAGCTGCGGCTCCGTGCGCGCGTATTCAGCTTCCAGCCGAGGGGCCGAGTGGGCCAGCGCCTCCACCCGATCCACATCCACTGTCTCAGCCATGGCGCTGGCCAACCGATGCGAGATGTTCTGCGTGGGCTGATCAAGCGCCGTGACGAGCCCCAGATGGCGGTCCTCAATCGTGAAGGACGGATCAGTCGGCAGATAGCCTACCACCGCGAGGTCAGTCGTGGCCTCGACCGCCTCTTTGAGCAGACGGTAGTGTCCGGCCCCGCCAACTTTGTTGAAGAGCACTCCGGCGATCCGCAGATCCGGATCAAACCGCGCATACCCCGACACCATGGCCGCGGCCGAACGGGCCATGGCGCTCCCGTCAATGACCAGGAGCACCGGCGCCTGTAGCAGTTTGGCCAGCTCGGCGGTGCTCCCGGATTCGTTGACCGGCGAGCTCCCGTCGAACAGGCCCATGACGCCCTCGATGATCGAGACGTCCGCGTCGGCCGCTGCCCGGAGGAACACCTGGCGGCAGACCGCCGGCCCGAGC
>VBOO01000085.1 GCA_005877505.1 Nitrospirota bacterium | reverse complement strand
AACCCTTCTCCCTATAATCAAGCGCCAATTGATTCAGGAGTCCAGAATACCGGGGGGTGTCCGACATCTACGCTGCTCTATCCGGCCAACACACCAGCCGGCGCGCCCTTCATCGAGACTGTGACCTTTAACGGCGTCTTCGATCCGCTGAGCTGCTATTCCTATGATGCCACGGCCGGCAACACCCGGTTCTACGCAGACACAACCGTCGGCGTCAGCCCCGACTACCACAGGGCGGCGGTCAGCACGGCCTGTCCATCAGCCGATTGGGACGGGAACTTCCTCAACTGGGTCACGTTCCGGCGGCACGACGCGCTCATCATTTCCTTGATCGGGGGGATGTGCGTGGCCGCCCGGTTGGCGGACGCGTCGTGCCCGCCGGTCGGGTCCCCGTCCCTCATCACGATGAAGGGTGCGGACTACAATATGGATAGTTGTTGTGACCTCGAATCGACCACTCCGATCACGCCGGGCTCGTGCAC
>VBOO01000084.1 GCA_005877505.1 Nitrospirota bacterium | reverse complement strand
AATCGTCATTCATCTCACCGGGATGGATCCATCCGTCGGGGGGAGCTGGAAACTGGCTCCAGGGGGATTCTGCGTGGGCAAATCCAACGTCGCTCCCCCGAATTACCAGTCCACGACATGCGGCGTCACCGGCGCTCCGACGCCGGGCACCACCGGCGAATACCTCATTCACGTCGCTGTCGCCACCGAGCCGTTGGGGGTGATTCAGGACCTTGGCGACAAGGCCCGGTTCGGCCTCTTGGAGTACAGAAGCTCGGGGGATGGGGGCAAGGTGCTGGTCCCGATCGGCTGGGCTGCGGCCAACTCGCCGTACGAAACGACCACCGTGACGACCTACAACTCCAACAAGGCTGCGATGGTCGCCGCGATCGAGAAGACCGCGTCCTTCGCGAGCACCCCGCTCGCCGAGACTCTGTACACAGGGATCCGGTATATCGCCCAGTTGCCGCAGCCGTTCGGTCTCACAGGCTACGCCTACCCGTGCGCGTTCTCAACTTGTGGCCCAAACTTTCCATCCAGTTCCTCGACCGCCGGGTCCATTGGGCCGGTCACCGCTCCCTCATCGGCATCTGAGCCCACTCAGTTGGATTCTACGTCGCCAGCCGATTCATGTCCCTCCGGGCTCGGCTATAGCAACGGCGCCTGCGGGCGGGACCCGTACTTCTTCGGCACCAACCCGGCCTGGTCTTCCAAGGGAAACCCGAAGCAGGTCACTTGCTGCAAGACCTTCATCATGTTCCTCACGGATGGCCAGGCGAACGCAGACAACAACATTCCGACGGCTCTCCAGGACTATGCGCATGCGGCGCACGGCCCCCATTGCGCGGGGGCATGGACAGGCCCTCCCACAGACAACCCGACGGCCGCCCAATACCTCGCGACGACCACCTGCTTTGAGAGCAGTCACAACACCATCGCGCCGGCGGTCCTCCTGACAAAGCACGCGGTGGATTACCAGAATTCCGATGGTACGACATATGGCACATTGGCCTCGCCCTCGATCAACCATACCGTTGATGACGTCGCCTACTGGGGGCACGTCAACGACCTCCGGCAGCTCACGGTTCCCGTGATCAACGAAGCGGGGCACGATCTGCCCGGTTTCCAGAGCGTGACGGTGTATCCCATGTTTGCGTTCGGGAACATCCACGGGCGGGAACTCCTCATGCAGACGGCCAAGCAGGGCGGGTTCAACGACCAAGACGGGGATACGCTTGGTCCCGGCGGAGTCCATACGCCCAATCTGCAGGCCGAATGGGACCAGGTGGACAATGTGACCGGTTTGCTGGTGCCCGATGGCATTCCCGACACCTACTTCGAATCGCAGAACGCCTATCAGATCAGGGACAAGCTGCTGTCCGCCCTCACCAGCCTCCTCCAGAAGGCCGCAGCCGGCACCTCGATCTCGGTGCTGGCGACCTCCTCCACCGGTGAGGGCGCGATGTACCAGGCGTATTTCTTCCCGACCACGTTCGTGAACCTCGGCTCCGTCACGACTCAGGTGGCGTGGACGGGGTTCATGCAGGGGCTGTTCATTGACAGGTTCGGGAACATCCGCGAGGACTATTCCGCCTCAGGCTGCACGGGCGCTCCCGACGGGAAGCTGGTGCTCATCCACGACTGCATCATCAGGGTCCGCCTCGAAACGAACCCCGCGAGCCCGAATTACAATAGCGTCGTGATTGACCGCTACAAAGATGACGGATCGGCCTCCGGCAGCACGGCGGGGGACGGCCTCCCCGACACCACCACCCCCTTCCAGACCGTGGCCCTCAGCACAGGCGGGGTGAGCAATGTCCAGCCTATGTGGGAAGGCGGGCGGCGTCTCGCTCTGCTCAGTCCTGGGGCCTCCTGCGAGGGCTCGAACACCTGGCCTCAGTCCGGCCCCATGTCCCAGGGAGGGAACACCTGCCGGCGCATCCTGACCTGGGCGGACATCAACAACGACGGCGGTGTTGGCAGTGGCGAGAGACTCGAATTCAGCGCGGCCAATGCGGCCACGCTCTGTCCCTATCTGGGCGGCGCGAACGTGCTGAACTGCACGAGCAGCGGGGCCGCCGGAACGACCGCCCTCACCGAGGCGACCAACATCATCAACTGGGTCCGAGGCTCCTCAGTGTCAGGGCTCCGTGATCGGACGTTCAACGTGGTGAATGACAGCGGCGCCATTGTGCAGGCCCAGTGGAAGCTGGGGGACGTGATGGATGCGTCACCCGTGATCGTCGGCGCGCCGAGCACGCGGTACGACATCATCTACGGCGATCAGACCTACGCCCAGTACTTCCGGCGGTACAAGGACCGCCGGCAGGTGGCCTACGTGGGCGCCAACGACGGCATGCTCCACGCCTTCAACGCGGGCTTCTTCAGTAATGACGACCGGGCGATTGATGGCAGCGGCCCCACCGTGCAGGTCCGGTTCACGACCGTCCCGAAGCAGCTCGGCTTGTCCACGACGTGCGCGGCCTTGCCCTGCGACGCCGGTGTCGCCACGTATAGCTTCCGCTCCGACGCCCCGCCGCTGGGGGCGGAGCTCTGGGCCTTCATTCCGCAGGACCTCCTGCCCCAACTGCGCTGGCTGACACTGGCCAACTACGACCACATGTATTACGTGGACCTGACGCCGAAAGTCACGGACGCGCGGATCTTTCCGGTTACGGGGGACGACGATCACCCCGGGGGCTGGGGCACCATCCTCATCGGGGGATTCCGGCTCGGCGGGAGTTGTGCCGCGTGTACGAACGGGAAGGGCACGCCGCGGGTGGTACAGGCGGATTTCAGTAATAATGGGAGCACCACCGACACCGGCGATGGAGCAAGCGGCCAGAACAGTGATTATCGCGTGTTCCTCTCCTCGTATTTCGTGCTGGACGTCACGAACCCGGAAAAGGAGCCGACGCTGCTCTGGGTCCTCCGTGACATGGACCTGGGGCTGACCACGGCCGCTCCGGCCATCCTCCGGGTCAAACCCTCCACCGACACCGACGACAAGACGTCCAGCACGAACGAGAAATGGTACGTCGTCTTCGGCACGGGCCCCACGCACCATGACGCCTTCAGCACCCAGAATGGGCAAATCTACGCGGTGGACCTGAAGCTGGGGCCAGCCTTCACCGATGTGAATAATTCAACTCTCATCTCCCATGGGAAGCCCGGAAAAAGGGCCGTACCCTGCACGACCACCTTACCCTGCACCAATACCGATACGGGTGTCGCGAGCGGCGCCCTCCGGGAATATGACACCGGCCAGACCAATGCCTTCATGGGGGATGCGGTCACCGTTGATTACAACCTGGATGACCGGGTGGATGCGATCTATGCCGGAAGCGTCATCTGCAATGGCGGCACGAACAACAACGGTTGCCAAGGCTCTGGTCCGGTGTGGAGAGGCGCGATGTGGCGCCTGACGACCAATAACGGGGACACCAACCCGGACAACTGGGGAATCACTTCGAGCGGAAGCCAGGTTCCCAAGGCACTGATCAGCACGTTCGCCTATACGACGTCGCAGGCCACAACCTGCGCCAGTGCATCGCCGTGCAACGTCGGGCCGATCACGGCGGCGCCGATGCTGACACAGGATGATACGCACAATCTCTGGCTCTTCTTCGGGACGGGCCGGTTCTTTGCCAATAATGACAAGAGCAATGTGGACATCCAGCACTTCTTTGGCGTGAAGGATTGCATCATCTCCGGAGGGTGCACGGATCAGACGGTTCAACGGAACAGCCTGAACAATTCCTCCAACGTCGTGACCTGCTCGAGTTGCGCGTCGGGCACGAACGTGAGCACGACGGGCAGCACATCCAGCTTTACCACTGGGTTTGGCCCCGGAAGCGGCAGCCTGGTGAACAATATCCAGAACATGGACGGCTGGTTCACGACCTTCAACGATCCGACCGCGCCCTTGCAGACCCCGCCAAGAGCCTCCATGACGTCTGGGGAGCGGAGTCTTTCCTCAGCCACGCTGCTCGGCGGGACCGTGTTCTTCACGACCTTCATTCCGTCCACCGACATCTGCCAGGCCACAGGGACAGGGCAGCTCTATGCGGTGTACTACCTGACCGGGGGGCCCTATACCTCCTCTGCCATTGGCAGTGTGGCCTCGGGCAGCAATACGCTCATGAGCAAGTCCCTCTCGATGGGGCAGGGATTGCCCACGCAGATGCAGATCCATATCGGAGCCGAGTTGCCGAGCACCACCACAGGCCTGCCGACGACCCCGGGGGATTGCGCCGGCAGCCGTCTCATGGGGACAACCGGGACCGGCACGAGCGCGTTGTATCAAACCTGCCTCAAGGTGGCGAAGTCCTACTACAGTCGGATGCTGACCTGGCGTGACTTATAGCGACCTGGAAGCCGTTGCCGCCTGAGCACCCCGGCTGATGATACGCCAGCCCCTCCAGCGTGCACCTGAACACGCCTGGGTAGCCACGTCGTCCGCTCTTCACGTCAGGAAAAGGACTTCCCAGTCCCCGTGCCACAGTGTTCCCAGGCCTCCTAAAAGCGTCACCGCCTAAGACCTTGAAAAGTATTGAATTTTATATGGACATGTCCTAATATCGAAATTCGATGGGGAAACCATGTAGTGCATTACCCAAAATGTGGAAGAGGATTTCCCAATTTTCCTATCCTTAACATGAACATTACAAGAACATTACAGATGTCTTTTCCATGTGGCCACCGAACCTAAGATAACTTGTTGGTATTCGGACGAAAACGAAGAGATATCGGAACGGCCTGTCACCAAGGCACCCACTTTGCTTCATAGAAGACCGTAGGAGACCAATGGAACCTTTACTGGTAGGACAGACAGGGACAGACACTCGGCTCAACGCGGAGTTCGGTTTTACCCTGACCGAGGTCATGATTGCGGTGGCGATCCTCAGCACGTTGCTGATAATTGCCGTCCCGAATTATTTAGATTGGAATCGCAAATACAAGCTGAAGGACGCCGTCGCGACGCTCCACGGCAATATCGGAATGAGCCGCATGTATGCCATCAACCAGAACACGACCGTGACCATGACGATCGCCCAACCGTCAGCGACCTTACCGGTGACGGTGACCTTTCGGACCAGCGCAGGCGCCTACGTGATCCCGCCTCTCACGCTGGATTCGGAAGTGTCGTTGACCAACGCAACCAACGCCACGGTCGGCGCGGGCGTGGATTCGCCGCAGGACGTGCAATTCAGCTCGATGGGGCTTCGCAGAGATACGGGAAACGCCAACAACCTCTGCGTCTCGGGGACGGGCGCCTATACCGGGGCTGCCTGTACCAGTAACTCGAACCAGGCGTTCAATTTCATGAACACTCGCGGTCTGAACTATCGGCTCGTCGTCACCTCGAACGGGAAGGCGTCGTGGTGCTACACGAGCGGGTGCGCTCAATAAGGAGGCCCGATGTCGCGCGTGGACCTGACAGCAAGACGCATGCAGCATGATGGTGAAGGAGGCTTCACCCTGCTCGAGGTGATGATTTCCTCGGTCTATCTCGCGATCGGCCTCCTGACGATCGCCGCAATGGAGGACATCGCGCTGTCCCGCAATGTGGACGCCAAGCGGCTGACCGTTGCGACGAATCTCACCACCGAGATGATCGAGCGCATCCGGTTCAATTCCCCGGCAAACTCGACCTCCTTCGTCGGCGTCGGCTATCCCTATCACAACATCCAAGCCTGCAACTATGCCTGTCCTGGAGGGTCCACTCCGGGAAATGCGACGGCCAATGCGACGGCCAATGGCGATTACAACCAGTGGTTGGGGCACTTGTCCGCCACCGATTCCGCCGGTCGGCCCTTGCTTCCGAATGCCATTGGCACCGTCTCCTCGACGGCCGTGGGCAATCCGGCCGATCTCAATCAGGTCCTGATCACCGTCACGATCCTGTGGTCCACCGGCTTCCGCACGCCGACCGTGACCATGACGACCCTGGTGGCGCCGCTATGAGGCCGGCCCGAAAAGCATTGCCTATGGGTGCGAGCGACGGCGCTTGGGAGCAGGGGTTCACCTTGATCGAATTGATGATCGCGGTGCTGATTTTCGCGGTCATCTCGCTGGCCGCGTTCTCCGTGCTCAGCACCTCGCAGCAAGCCGCCGTGATGAATGACCAGACCGTGCAACTTCAACGGAATGTTCGCCTCGCCATGGACCTGATCGCCAGGGACATTCGCATGACCGGCTATGGGAATCCGGCGGCGGGGTCGCTGGCGGGGTGCGCGAACCATCTGAACACCGGGGACCAAGCGGTGGGGGCCGATACCGGGCCGGACTCGATCAGCGTCATGACGATAGACCAGCAGGTGGGGACGCTGGCGGCGCAGACGCCGCTTCCGCCGGCGACACTGACGAACCAGATCACTTTGAGCGGTCTCGCGGCGGGCGCCGTCGCCGTCGGTGATGTCATCACGCTGGAGGGAGCCTTCACGGCCAGTGTCAACGCGGTCGCCGGCTCCGCCTTGACGCTGAGCCAGGCTATCCAGAATCCGATCGCGTTTCAAGCCGGCACGCCGGTCCTGCGCTTGACGTGCGTGACGTACGATGTGACCGGCATCGGCGTGACGCCTCCTTTTCAGCTTCGCCGCAACGGGACGGCGATCGTGGACGGCATCGAGTCCATTCAATTTGCGTACGCGGTGGATGCGAATGGCGACGGGCAGGTTGATGATCAGGCCGGCGGGGTGGCCAATCAGGTCGATTGCCTGGACTTCATCCCCAACAACGGGCCGTGCACCGACGGCACAACCAATTATGCGGCAGGCGTCGGCACCGTGACGACGCTGCCCGCGTCCGTCAACGCGACCCCGACCTCGGTACGACAGGTCCGCATCACGGTGGTGGCACGGGCGATTCCCTCGTCCGCCGCGAACGTGGCGAACAATACCTGGAAAGACCCGACCTTTACCGGCGGTTCGGCTGTCACAGCGGAAGACCAAGTCATCGCGTCGGCCCCCGGCATTCGCCGGCGGGCGCTGACCAGAGTCGTGAGTCTGCGCGATGCGTCACAGTCCTAGGGAGTGACCGAGTGAGAGGCGGAGGACCATGCTGAAACCGGGCCGGACAGAAGAGAGCCGAGTGCTGAGCAAGGAAGACGGCATCGCCATGCTGACGATCCTGATGCTGACCATCATCCTGACTGTGATCGGGATCGCGGCGATCACTACCACCAGCCTGGACATCAAGATGGCGGGCGGTGAGCGCATCCGGGAAAGCACCGTGAATGCGGCCGAAGCCTGCATGAGCAGCGGGGTGCAGATCATCCAGCAGACCCTGGCGAACGGGGCCGTTCCCGGGACGCTCACGGGGGCCGGCGCCAATCCGGTCATCACCGTGGCCCCGCTCGAGTCGGAGATCATGGGGTATCCCGGGTATCTGGGGTATGCGGACAGTGCAGACCCTACGAGTGGCGCTGCATTTGCCCCGAATGCGGTGCTGACTGTCTCCAACTACACCGTGGACATGGACATTGACCGCCTCTACGCGCAACCCATCAGCGGCCAGCCGGCGGGTTTCGGCGTCTCTGCTCAGGGGGCAGGCGTTCAGATCCTCTACCGGATCGACTGTTATGCCGTCTCTTCCGTCGGAGGAACGACCCAGGCCGCTGGCCGCGTCACGGCGGTCTATGCCTGCGTGGCGACGGGCCAGTCGTGCCAGCGGAAGATCTAGGGAAGGAGGGCAAGCCGTGGCGGAGCGCCATTCACATCAGAGCATGAGAGGGACATCCTGTGCCGGGCTCCTCCTGGGAGCGGCGGCGCTCTTGTGGTCGCCGGCGACCGCGGCGCAAGGCACGGTCTCTCAAGCCCTGCAGGTTCAGCAAGTCCAGCCTCGCACGATGGACCGCACCCTTGAGGGAATGCGCAAGGGTGTGCTCACGAGGGCCATGGACGGGACCGCCTGGATTGACGGAAGAACCTACACCTTCCCCGCCGATGCGTTGGTTGAAAACCAATCCGGCAGACAGCTTCAGGGGAAGGATCTCAGGTTCGATGACGTCCAGTACAGCGTGGAGTATTGGCTGGATGGGAACCAAATCAGTCAGATGGTCATCTACTTTCCGGAATGACGTGGGTGGGAACGGAGGAGCCACGGCCATGAGACGGATCGGATTCCTGCTGCTGCCATTGGTGGTCGTCCTGGGAGTGATCGGGATCATCTTCTGGGCGGCTCCGACGATTGCCGGTCTGCCCAACACGATGACGAACGCCGATTATTCCGGCTTGCCGCCCTTCATCTCCACCGTCGTCACCCCGAACGTGCTCATCATGCTGGACAACTCCGGGAGCATGGGATTCCGGGCGGTCTGCAACGACACGACGAACGGGTTCTTTTCGATCACCTCGATCACGCGGGGTCAGAGCAATACGGCGGCGGGTCGAATCGCGACGGTGACGTACGCGAGCAAGCATGGATTCACCGCGGCCGACGTGGGGGTGACGCAAATCACCATTTCCGGCGTGACGACGACGACCGCCAGCAACGCGAACTACAACGGGACGTTTGTGATCGCCTCCTTGCCCTCGCTCACCACCCTGACCTACCAGATGGCCGCTCAGCCGGGCACCACTCCCGCACCCGGCAGCCCGCAACTTGTCATTTCGGGCCCTCCCGGCGATCCGCGCGTGGGTACCGGCTCCCAATGTGTATGGCCAGTGTCCGACCTCCACGGGGATCTATCCAGTCGGCACGCCGGACGGCGCCCCGTTCCGCGAAGCGGTGACGTTCGTCGGCCTGTTCGACTCGCTGAGTTGCTTTACCTATGACGCCACGAATAATCGTTTCGATCCGTCCTCGACGAAGGCGACGATCAGCGCTTCCTGTGGGGCGACCGAATGGGACGGGAATTTTCTGAATTGGGCCACCTTCCGGCGGCAGGACGCGCTGAAGAAGGCGCTGGTCGGTGGGCAATGCGCGGTCGCCCGCGCGGCGGACGGCTCCTGTCCAGCCAGCGGGTCCCCGGCGAAGATCACGATCAAAGGGGCGGATGGCGCGCTCAGCCTTTGTTGCGCGAACGCGTCGACCGCGCCTGTGGCGTTGGGGACCGGGACCAACAACGCCACTGGGCGGGTGCCGACCGCGGTTCAGACGCTGGTGACGACGGCGGGGGGATCCAGTCTCGTCCTCCATCTGTTTGTGTCCACCGCCATGACGTCGGGCGGTTTCTGTGTCGGCAAAAGTACTGTGGCGCCTCCGGCTTCCTCGGCCACCGCCTGCGGGATTGTTGGGGCAGGGACCTCGGCGAATGGGGAGTTTCTGATCCACGTATCCTCCGCGACCGAACCGACGGGCGTGGTCCAAGACCTCGGGGACAAGGCCCGGTTCGGCCTGCTCGAGTTCAGGCAATTCGGCATCGGCGACGGCGGCAAGGTGCTCGTGCCGATCGGCTCGAACCAGGGGACCACCTACGACTCGGCCACCGTCACGAACTATACGTCCAACAAGGCGGCGATGCTCGGTGCAATCGAACGAACGCTGGCGGCCACCGCCACGCCGCTGTCCGAGACGCTTTACACCGGCCTCAAGTACATTGCCCAGTTGCCCCAGCCATTCGGGGCCACGTCGTACCTCTATCCCTGCGCCTTCACCGGGTGCGGGCCGGCATTTCAGGCGTCCCAGACAGCCGGTGGACTGGGCACGACCGAGAGCAGCCTGCTCGCGACTGGGGACACCTGCCCGGCCGGGCTCGGGTACATCTCCGGCGCCTGCGCGCGGGATCCGTTCTTATTCGGCACCAACCCGGCCTG
>VBOO01000083.1 GCA_005877505.1 Nitrospirota bacterium | reverse complement strand
TTCCCAAGTACGACCATGTCATACTCCACCGGCGACCCTCTCCCAGGTCATGAAGGCGCGGGCTGAATCAGCAACTGAAGGCGGGAAGTGGGAGCCGTACGGGCCTTAACTGAATTGGGAGCTTCTTTTGCTTCAGCGGAGGTGCTCGTCCTCTGCTACCACGAAATCCGAAGCCGTGAGCGCTTCGAGAGGCAAATGTCCGTGCTGGTCGAAGAGGGGTCCTCGGTCCTTTCGATGGGACAATTCACCGAGTGGCTGGATGGCCGTCAGCCACTACGATCACCGGCGGTGGTGCTCACCTTCGATGGCAGGGCTCCCGAGCAATTCTCAAGCGTGATCCCAGTCCTTCAATCGTTCAATTTCTCGGCGACCTTTTTCCCAGTATCATGCTACCTGAGCGGCGAGGCTGGTGATGAGTTAGTGACGCGCCGGAATGATCTCCAAGAGCTCTCGAAGTCAGGCTATACCATCGGCTGCCACAGCCATACCCATCAGGACCTCACAAAGCTCTCCATGGCGGAGCTCCTCCGTGAAGTGGTTGCGTCAAAGCAGATACTGGAAGATATCCTGGGCCAACGGGTGAGCGCGTTCTGCTATCCATATGGAGCCTGTGACGCCCGTGTCAGGAGGGTTGTCCGTGAGGCAGGGTTTGACGTCGCATTCACCGTGGACCTGGGCGGCGTTAGCTCGGGTGATGATCCCTACCAGCTCAAGCGCGTGCCGGTCCTGGGGGAACCGGGACCTGGAGAGTTCGGGGTCTATCTATCCGGGAGATTCCTTGTCTCAGGCTCCATTCTCCTGTACTGGAAGGTACGAGAGCGCTTCTTGGACCGAAGGGCGTTTCTGGCCGAGGCAGAAGCATGAACACCACTGAAGTTGAGCGATGCCTTCAGACCTATTCCCGTGTCAGTTGCGGGAACAAGATCAAATTTGAAAAGTTACGGGCGCTGCTGAGCCAGATGCAGAAGGAAGGTATCGACTGCATCCTGCTCAAAGGCGCCGATCTGATCCCCCGTCTCTATGGCATCCTGGGCGCGCGACCGCTGGGCGATGCCGACCTCCTGGTTCATGAATCTGATCTACCGGCCATTGACCATCTCCTCACGCACTTGGGCTACCGCCCTCTCATAGACGGCAATCCGGCGTACGTGGACCCGGATAGCACACTGGCTTTGGATATCATCACCAGAGTGTGGTACATGGATGACCAGTCTGCGATCTGGCAACGAGCGGTCCATAGAGATTTTGAGGGAATCCCAATCAAAGGCATGGGAGCGAATGATCTTCTGGTGTACCTGACTGCGTACAATGTCGTTCACCGAGGATATTTCTCACCTCCCTTCGCCCACGACATCGTGCTGCTTGTGGAAAAGGAACGCTTGGATTGGGACTCCGTCGTGGATGAGGCTACCCGATGCCATCTGAAAATTCCGATGTATCATGGCCTTTCTTTTGTGGTGGCGACATGCGCCGGAGTCCCCATTCCGGATCATGTCCTCAGAAGCCTGGCCCCCGCGACTGTCAGTGAAAGGCTTTGGTATTGGTTCTTAAACAAGCTCGTCACGGACCAGCCGGTTGCCGAATTGGGTCATCTGCTCTTGTTCCTCACACAGCCAGGGTTGAAAAGATGGCGTTGGCTGAGAGATGCCTTCTTCCCTTCGGACACATTCCTCAACTATCGCTACGGCGGCCTGTGGAAGACCCATCCTCTTCTGACACGACTTCGCAGGCCGTTCTCTCTGCTGTCCCAAGCCGTAAGGCTCGTCTCCAGAATAGTCCGGCTGCAGATCACAGGACGCGTTTGATGTGAGAATGTCGCTCAGCGTATTCCTGCTACTGTTCGTCGCAAGCCGTCTCCTGTACCTGGTGCTGATCGATCCAACTTACCTATCCCCCCAACTTGGCGACGAACTACACATCGGCACCATCGCTCAGGAGCTCGTCACGGGCCCCACACTGCCTTTCACCGAGTACCGCGCGAATAACTTTGCGTTAGGCACGTTGGTAATCGGGGCCCTCACTGCAGGCTTCTTCGAGTTGTTGGGGCCGACCGTGTTCGCCCTGAAGCTCGCGCCGCTGTTGGTGTCCACGCTCACGCTAATCTTCTGGTACTGGACCATCCAGCGATATGCCGGCGAGCGGGTGGCAGGTTACTTCGCTGTCCTGTTCTGTTTCTCGCCCCCGCTGTTGACCGCCTATTCCGTGGCCGCACTCGGTGCTCATTCCGAATCGATCGTGTTCTCTGCGCTGACCGCGTTTCTCCTCCTCAGGATGCTCTCCGATGAGACAAGCTCGCCGGCTGTCCCTACGCTCCTGGGACTCACCGCGGGGGTCGGGCTCTGGTTCGCATACATCTACGGGCTTACCCTCCTAGCCCTCCTGGGGTTTTGGCTCTGGCACGACACAGGGAGGCTCCGGCGAATGCGCATCCTGTGGTTGGCTCTGGGCTTTGTCGTGGGCTCTTCCCCCTGGATCCTCCTAAACGTGCAGACTCACTTTGCCGGACTCGTGATCGATGGTAAGAATGTGTGGGAGCACTTCGGACTCGACCATCTGTGGGAGGGGTTGGCCCATCCTCGGAAACTCGCGCCGTATGAGTTTTTCGCCAATATTGCATCCAGCGATCCGCGGGATCTGCCCCGACGGAGCGTGAACGTGCTGTACTCGATCCTGTACCTCGGCCCCATCATGACCGCTGGCGTCTTGCATCTGAAGACGTGGCGCTCCGGACCTACCGGACGCAGATCGACACCCACGCTCGTGGGTTTCGGCATCCTCTACATCATCCTGTTTACCCTGGCCGTGCAATTCAGTGATTTCAGGCAGGACAGGTACCACGTGCCGGCGTATCCCTTCCTGTTCTTCTTCGCCGCCCACGCGCTAGCGTACTGTCAGGACAGGTTCCCGCGTGTCCAGCGGCAGATCAAGACCGTCTTCCTCGCCAGCGTGGTCGTGTTGGGACTAGGGACGCACGCACCCCTGTTGTCCCTGGAGCGGCCGGGCACTACCCTCTCCGCCAAGGGATATGCATACGCCTACCTGCCATGGGCCTATTTGGACACTCACGCACCGGCAGGCCCGCGCGATCGCGAGTTCATCCTACAACAGGCGCAGCGCCCCACCTTCTCCATCTTCCTCTCGGACATCCTCTCCAAGCTGTCGTCCGACGACCAGCAGGAGCTTGCGCGTGCGATCGCAGTGCTGCTCGCCGAGTCGGCCCCGTTGAATGGACAGACCGAAGACTTCGACCGGCTTGAGCGGCTGGTTCCTGCCGGTTTCGACAAATATTTCTACTATCAGGTGGGAGTGTCAGCCATGGGACGGTATCGCAACGAAGTGCCCAAGGCCGTTGCGGCGGTGAACTTTTTACATCACCGATCGGCCGCGGCGCATCACCTGGCTTTGGTTGGCATCTACCGGCAGTGGCCGAAGCAGGCTGTCCTGGAAAGGACTCCTGAATCCCTTGTCAACGCGCCAGGAGCCGTGGCTCCAGAGGTGTCCCCGAATTACTGGCGAGCCATCGGCCATCTTGCGGGCCGGTACTGGTACGACAAAGATCACTCACTGAGCCTTCTCAACACCCACCTGCAAGTGTTCGTGCCGCGGGTCGATCCGGCGGTGCAGCGATCTTTCCTCCAAGGCGTCGGGCAAGCCCTGTTTACTTACCCCGCCACTGACAATTGGCTCGCGCCAGCCGAGCTGGAGCGCGTCCCCCAGGCCTATCAACCGAGCCTTTTGGAAGGCTGGGGGATGGCACTGGGCGACGAGGAGCTCTATTCCCCGTTGCCCCGCACAGGTCATGAGAGTTTGTTATGGCTGGCATCTACGAATGGCTTCTCAGCGAGGAGCTTCGTGTCCATTCGGCAGGGGAAAGCGCAATTTGAGGCGCTCTTCGAGGAACCAGCCTCGAGCGAGCTGGAACTACCTCGCCAGGCTCTGTAATCGCCTGCACAAGTCCCGCTTCGTGCGACTCCCCTCCCACACATTTGGCGAATAGATAAGCCTTCTCTCCCAATTTTTCCCGCTGGCCGTCACCCATTTTCTGGCACGAGCCTTCCATATATAAGACGCTTCGTGGGGCAGGGAATTCGGAAGTTGTCAGACCAAAATTTTGCCCCCACGATTTATCAAGGGGTTCGACGCCAGACGAACCAGAAGAGCACCAGAGATGACGCCATGCTCGGAGTGCCAACCCGAACAAAAATGAACAGCGCTGGACGGCATGAGCGCCATGATCCGGAATAATAGGACGCCATTTTCATATTCATAGAGGGGGCATATTGTGGCCACTATCTTGGTCGTGGATGACGAGCGGTTGATCTGTGAACTCCTGCAGGTCGTGCTGAGCAGCCAGGGGCACGAGGTGCTCATGGCGTCAAACGGCAAAGAGGCCGTCGACCTGTTCGCCACACGGCGGCCGCGCCTGACCCTCCTCGACGTCTGCATGCCGGGCCTCGACGGGATCGAAGTCCTCCGGCAGATCCACTGGATGGACCCGCTCGCCGCCGTCATGATCATGACCGCGCTGGAGACGGACACCCTGAGACGACAGGCCAGGGACTGGGGCGTCACCGAGTACCTGACCAAAGGATTGCCGCTGGACAAATTGATCGGCGCCGTGGAGCGGGCGATCCTGCAATCAGAGAAACGGTCCACCCTCATGCCGTCCGTCTCGGCGGGGCGGCAGGTGGGACTGGAGGAGCCGGCCACGATCCTAGTCGTGGACGACGATCAGGTGGTTCGGGAACTGCTCACCGACTTTCTGAGCAGCCGCGGCTACCGGGTCCTGGCGGCCCCCGACGGCCCCGCCGCCCTTTCCCTGGTCGACGAGCAACCGCGGCTCGTCGTGCTGGACATCTACCTGCCGGGCATGAACGGCGTCAAAGTGCTTCGGGAGATACGCGCCAAACGGTACGCGGGCGGCGTGATCGTGCTGAGCGGCTGCCAAGAAGAACGCCTGCTGGAGGAACTGCTGAGCATGGGCGCCGTGGAATTCATGGCCAAGCCCTTCGACCTCGAACGTCTTGCGTTGTCGGTCCAGGTAGGGCTGATCCTCACCAAACCCTGACGCCGGTCAGAAGTCCTCTTCGGACGCCTGAAGCGTCTGCTGGACGACCCACCCCGTCTCTGCGCCGAGAATCACCACCGCACAGGCATAATAGATCCACACAAAAAAGAAGAACAGGTCGCCGACCGCGCCGTACACGACGATATTTTTTTGAGACAGTTCCACGTACCAGGCGTAGGCCCACTTGGAGAGCTCGAACAGGGCAGCGCCGGCGAAGGCGGCCACGAACAGGGCCGGTCTCTGCAGGCACTGGGAGGGACAGAACCGATAGACCAGGTAGAGCAGGGCGAACGTGAACAGGAAGCCGAGCACGTCGCTCGCGAAGACCCACCCGGGGCCGATCAGGGCCTCCAGGTGCGGACCGCGCTCCACAGCCCCCCTCGCCAGCGTGAACAGCGAGGTGAGGGCCACCATCAGCAGCAGGAGCCCGCTGGCCAAGAGCATGACGAGCACGTCGGTCGCCGTCGCCTTGAGAAAGCTCGACGGCCTGGGGACCTGGAAGACGGTGTTGAGCGCGGCGCGGACCGATCCGAAGATCAAGCTGCTCATCAGGAAGAACATTGAGAATCCCAGCACCCCCACGAGGCCGCGGTTCTCAATGGCCGTCTCAAGATTTTTCGTGAAGGCTTCGCGGGACAGCGGCAGGAACTCGGTCAGGATGGCCTGCAACGCAACGAGGGCCCGATGAGGGTCTCCCAGCGCCACCTCCAAGGCCATGACGAGCAGCAGCGAGAACGGGATGCAAAAGAGCAGGATGGCGAACGCGAGCCCGGACGCCAAGAGAGGGCCGTCGTCCTCAGAGAATTTGACGAAGATCTTTGTCAGGGCACGCCCACAGGTGTGAAGGACCGCCGCATAGCGTCCCGCCATGGCCCTCCACGAATGGCACAAGAACGGCGGACTGTCAACTGTTCGAAGTGCCCCGCTCCTGGCGACGCGCCACAGCGGATGTGCCGGTATGGTGCCGGGGGCGGGGATCGAACCCGCACGCCCCTTTCGGGGCACGGGATTTTAAGTCCCGGGCGTCTGCCAATTCCGCCACCCCGGCATGGGGAGGGATTCTAGCACTGTTACACCGCGTGAAGCTCACCATTGGCGTACGGCCGGTCATCTGCATGCTGGTCAACGGATCTACGCCTGCCCTGAAAAGGCATGCGTGCTAACGGGATTGACGGGTCCAAACGGTCGCCTCTCCTCAGTAGAGGCGATAAGAAGGAGTCAGTCTGGTTGCTCGACTTCCAGGAGAGTGTGGAGCTTGGCTAAAACCTCCTGGATTATCGCAGAGGACACTTTGCATTTGAACTCTGCGTGGCGAGATTCCCAATCGAGACTTTTGATCTGATCCGACAGTACCACTCCACTCATTCCACGCACGCCTGTCAACTCGACCTCAAACGGATACCCTTTTATCTTTGTGGTGATCGGGCAGCAAAGCATCAGCCCAACTTTGCGGTTATAAGCGCCTGGAGATAGCACTAACGCCGGCCCCCTCCCGGCTTGTTCGTGCGCGCTCTGTGGCGTACAGTCAAGCCACACTATGTCTGCCTGCTTCGGAACGTATCTGGCGGTCAAAGTGCCTCTCGGCCTTGTGGCCTTCCAAAGTCAAGAGGATCGTGCCGGTTCGTAGGCGTGATCTCAGCCAAGAGTTTAGCCAGCGAGTAATGGGGCCGTTTCATGGGGGCGAGGACAATCTTGCCTTCCCGGGTCATGATATTGACGCGCGCATTGGAGGTCAGCCCACATTCTTTTAAAACCCCTGCGGGCAAACGGACAGCCACGCTGTTACCCCATTTCTTTAATACCGCTTCCATAAATCCCTCCTGCGAAATTTTCAACGCGGTGGATCATACAGGAAACCGCAGGACTGTGTCAACAATGTAGATACTGGCGGGATTCCGGGAGTTCTCGACGTCCTGTTACAGCGCACGGTGCTTCACCACAGGTGTCCGATAGGGGTTGGGAAAAGCGGCACACCGTCCAACAGAGCCAGGTGGAGTGATGAGAATGACGGAGGAGGGCAGATGCGACTAGGGCGAGAACACGTGAGCCTTCGCGTCCGTGACGGCTCGTCCTCGATGGGGGGCTTGTGCCGCGGCGGCGGGGGCGACAAGCCAAAACTTCTGCCGGCACGCCCCGTTTCCATTCTGACCACTGTAGACGAGGTCGTCGGTCTCCAGGTCATATTCCGGGACGTCGGGGTTCTCCCATTGCTTCATGAAATACTGATAGAACACGGTATAGAGACCGTGGTTATTTTGGTTGTGCTTCAACAGATATTCTGGCATGGCCTGGACATCCAGCGTGGCATGATAATGTTGCATCCAAATGTAATCGCCCAGGATGGCCAATTTGATGTACGGGATGTCGGAATACAGCTTGAGTTTGACGTTCTTATGAGCCTGCTTGAGGCGTTTCAAAAATTCTATGCTCTGCCTGACCTGCTCTGTAATGCTTTCCTGCGGCGCGTGGGGATGCTGGATGGCGCTGGCGCGCGCTTGCGCCGCCCTACTATAGGGATTCATGAGCAGCACCTTGGCTTCCAGACAGTCCTCGAGCACGGGATGCAAATCTCCCGAGGTGTCAACAAAAGTTCCAAACCCGGTTGCTCCGAGGACCATGACATTTCTCGCAATGCCTTGCTTCTCCTTTAATTTCCTGATCCTCCGCTGAGTCAGCGGTCCCCGGACAGGAATAAACCGAACCAGACCAGCGTCGGTCGCCATCTGGGAAAGTTTCCTGTCTCTGAAGCTCCGCCCCGCATAGTTGAAGGAGAGGATCAGCAGGAGCGCCACCGCAATCTCTATCGAGACAATCACCACCTCCTCGTTCTGTATGCGGTTCCAGTACTCCAGAAAATTTTGGGCAAGAAGGCTGGCCACAAACGGCAGGGACAGCGCGATCCCAGCGCTCAGCGTCACCACCGCAATGTGGTACAGAATAGTCGCAGCGCTTTTTATGTAGCCTTCGACCCCCTCTCCCAGCATCATCTTCAACAACATGTGGTTTCGCATCCTCATGGCTCTTGCATCCCCCGAGGTTAGCGGCCGGCTTCCTTCGCCTCGAGGTGCGCCAGCAGAAACCGCGCCTTCTGCAGCGCAGGCGAGCCGGCCATGAGCGGCGTCTCAAGTTCCAGCCCTGTGTTGTCCATGCGCTGCCAGATCACCTTGGCGATCAGTTCTTCAACGACATCCCTGCCATCAAGACTCTGGAAATGGAAGCGGGCTGCAACCCTCTGGTTCGGCTCCAACTGGTGCCGCAGGGTCACCGTCACGCCGGTCCGACTCAGATTGAGCATGCTCCCCCTGTAGATGTCACCACCGCCAACGACCGCAATGTCCACATCCACGGGAGTCATGAAACGGAACCGCGGCATGGGCCGCCGTTCTTTCACGATCGTCGTCATGGTCTTATTGGATGCCAGTTCCATTGTCTGATCCTCCCTCGTTCGGGGATTCCAGAAACACACGGCCCCCAGCTCCTGTCGCGACCAAGTCAGCCCTTGGTGACAAGCCCTGTTCTCCGGAGGGACCATCGCCCCGGCCTCTTCGAGCGCGATGCTGGCTTCTCGGTTACGTCCCAGCCGCCTAGAGATCCTGGCCAGGCGATCCAGTGCGGAGCGGGCGGATCGCACCGCCGCGCTCAGCATCGCTTCGGGCCAGCCCTTCTCAGCAGGCTTCTCCATTCTCCCTGCTCGCTGTGCGCTCAGTCGACTCGCGTTGTAATCCTGAGCTGACGGCCGGTGAGGTGGACGAAGCGCGCCGGCCTTCCGGGTCCCCTGCGCTTTCCTCGATCCCGACCGGTGCTCCATCGGAGGACGAGCCCCATGAAAATTGAAACGAGCAGGAATGCGCCAACTTCCTCCATACAAGGCCTCCCGCTGAACGCGCTCAGAACTGTACTTCGGCTGGAACCTTTCTGGACTCGGGACCGGGCTCGTGAAAATACGATCCCTTCTTGATGATCACAATTTTCCGGTCGGTCATGTATAAAAAGACCGTGATTCCGATGGCCCCCGCCACCAGCGACGCCAACACCATGGCGGTCACCACCAAAAAGCCTACAAGCTGGAGTCCGTCACCCGAGAGTTCCATGCTTCCTCCTTGGCTGACATGGCCGGCTAGTCCCCTTTTTGGCGCAGGCACGAATGGAAGGCAGCCTGGTATTGGGCATCGTGCCGCTTGGTTTCATTCAGGCCATAGCGGGTCCCTGCCATGGCGCCCGCGACACCGACGATCGCGACATCCCTGCTCGCGGCCATCGTCTTGTCTTCGGTCCGCTGCTGGGCATAGGCTTGGCATGCTTCCACCCCAACCTGGCGCGGCACCGAGGCCTTCCGCGCCGACGCGTTGGCACGCGACGCGGCCCTGGTCTGCTTGGCATCCTCTCGATCAGCCCAGTAGCCCATGACAAGCGTCGTGACCAAGGCCGTCGCGCCCACCAACAGGAGACCGAATGTCGTCATCTTCCATGGTGTCCAGTCTGTTTCGGCCATGGCTGGCTCCCTTGACATCCTGTCTGGGCCGCTCCACCCGCCCGGTTGCTGGATAATGGGGCGCACGCTTGGTTGAGGGAGCAAGGAAAGTGCCACCCCCAATTCCGGTACAATTTGAACGAGATTCAGTGAGACGACCTGCTAAACCAAGCGCGGAAAGGGAGGAAACTGAATGACCCTGCAACCAGTAATTCTACGAGCGTCACCAGGATCTCTTGATATTTCAATGTAATAGGGATGCACGCATTCTCATACAGGCTGAAGGGCGACATCCGCACCCTGGCTCCCCGCAACTAGTGCAAACCCTTGGCATCCGCGGATTGGCTCTGTTCTTCCTGGATAACCAAGATCTGTCGCTTGGTCGCATACAAAACGAATATGAGTCCAATAGCACCCGCCACCAGAATGGTCAGGAGGATGTTAAAGGCTCATCGTTCCAACCTCGTCGTTTCCCTAGATGAGCCCGTCAGTCGGCCCATCTCGATGCCCACGCGATCTGCTTTGCTCAGTCCCATTAGCAGAGCGGCCTCAGCCATGACTAGAGTTTTCATCATCTGGCCTCCTTTGTCTCGGTCTGTCATCGATGCCGGGTCCCCCACGCGGCAGGGTTCCCTCAAGAAACTTGAAATCGAGCCCTCTCCGAACTTCATGCGTGCGAGTCAGGCCTCACGTTGAACCGACCTTTCTCACAGTCTTTTAAGGCTTGCGCCCAAAGGATCATTGCCCTTTCATAATGTGAGCGAAGATGGCATCAGGATGACCATAAAGTCTGGCACAGTCCTTCCTCATGTGAGCAGAAGGGTGCCGACTGGTCTAGGCTCCTAGAAGAAGACATGCTGGTGTTTTTAAAAGGAATTTCCACCCTACACCTTGAAATGAGGAATTGAAGAGATTGGAGGGAGCCACCTTCAGTATTATTACGTAGCACTGGATGGCTCGATAGATTTCCCTTGATTTTCAAACTATTGGACGTGTATGGATTCTCCTGCAGTAACGAAAATTAACCCTGCGGTCCCCAAGGCACAGCGCCATCCCGTTGCGGGGCGCTCAGGAAGGGCTTCAGTGAAGCTCTCGATCTTCTGGCGATTGGCGTTGAGTTCGCTGGCCATCATCATCGTGGTGGCCGGCGTCAACTTCTACGCCTTGAGCCAGCTCCGCCAACTCACCGCCTTGAGCACGGAACTGGTTTCCTACCACTACCCGTCCATCGACACGGCCAAGCGGCTTCTTGCCAATCTCTACACCCAGTTGGGAAGCGAGAAGAAATACAGGGCGGTCCGAGATCCGGCGTTTGCGAGGGACTTCGGTGAAGAGGCCGACGAGTTCCGCCAAATCCTGGCGATGCTCCAGGAGCAGGAATCCGCGCCCCACGGCCAGAAGTTACTGAAGGATGTTGCTCGTCTGCACCAGGAATACCTGAACCTCTTCCGCGGGGAGGCGGAACGCCAAGCGAGGCCGACCGCCGGGTACGTGGGACGGCGTGACGCCCTGATTGCTCGGATGACCGACGCCCTGGACGGGTATGTCACCCTGCACGAGACCAGGGCGAACGCGCTCGTCAACGACTCCCGCGCGCGGTCGGCCCGCGCCGAAATCATCACCCAGCAACTCGTCTTCGCCGTCGTCCTCCTCGGCTTGGGCCTGGCCGGGCTCGCGACCTACAGCATTCTGTCTCCGTTGCGCCGGTTGCAGGAGCACATCCGGCAGATCGGCCAAGGGACATTCGGCCAGTCCGTGAACGTCGAAGCCCCCAGCGACCTGCGCGAACTGGTCGACACGGTGAACTGGATGGGCAAGAAGCTGCAGGAACTGGACGATATGAAGGCCGAGTTCCTGGCCCATGTCTCTCACGAGCTGCGCACCCCGCTGGCCTCCATCCGTGAGGGCACGCAACTGCTGCTGGACGAGATTCCTGGCCCGTTGAGCAAGGAACAGCGCGAGACCCTGCGGATCATCATGGACAGCAGCAACCGTCTGATCCGCCTGATCTCCACGCTGCTCGATCTCTCGAAGATGGCGGCCGGGATGATGGACTATCAGATTGCGCCCACCGACCTCCTGCGCGTGGCGGAAACCTCGGTGGACAAAGTTCGGCTTCTGGCCGAAGGCAAACACATACAGATCATGACCGAGGCGCCATCCGGACGAGTGTGGGTGCCGGCCGACGGCGCCCGAATCGAACAGGTCCTGGACAACCTGCTCTCCAACGCCCTCAAGTTCAGCCCGGAAGGCGCGACCGTGAGCATTCGCTTGCTCTTGGAAGCCAATACGGGTGTGGTCCACATCTCGGTGGCGGACACTGGGCCTGGCATCCCGCCGGAGGACTTGCCGCATATATTTGAACGCTTCTACCAGGGGCGTGCGTACTCGAAGAACACTCTGGCCGGCAGCGGTCTGGGCCTCGCGCTGGCCAAGAAAGTCGTCGAGGCGCATGGGGGGCAGATCTGGGTCGAAAGCGACCTGGGCAAAGGGACGACGGTCCATTTCACGCTGCCCCTGGCCCTGAGAGGAGGTCCTGCATGAATCTGACCACGCGAGTCTCCGGTGGGCTGTTGCTGGCGCTGGCGCTCACCATGCACGCCTGCACTTTGCAGCACAACGGTCCCTACTCCTCTTCGCCCCTCTTCACGTCTTCGCCCCTCTTCGCACTCAATGATCGGCAAGTCGCGCACTATCAGACCCTCGCCCGCGAGCAGGACCAGTTGCTCGGCACCTGCGTGGAGACCCGCACCTGCGACCGCGCGCACTTCGTCCGAGCGCTGCTCGCCCTCTACGAAAGCCAGGCGGTCGCCGCCAAACATTTCCAGGAGGTCATCGACGTGGCTCCGAAA
>VBOO01000304.1 GCA_005877505.1 Nitrospirota bacterium | reverse complement strand
AACTCGCTGTTCCTCGCCGAGGAACTGCTGAAGCTTGGCATCGAGGTCCGCTACAAGACCGTCGTCGGCGACGATCCCAAAGACATCGAGGCAGCCCTCCAGCACGCGCTGGGGCGGGCAGACGTGGTGATCACCACCGGGGGCCTGGGCCCGACCGAGGATGATCTGACCCGCAAGGTCGTCGCGCGGGTGACCGGCCGGCGACTGGTCCTGCACGACGAGACCCTGCAGCGCATCACCCAGCGACTCGAGTCCCGGCATCGCCGGATGACGGCCGAGCAAGCGACGCAGGCCCTGTTCCCGAGGGGCGCCCAGGTCATTTCGAACCCCGTCGGCACCGCGCCGGGGTTTTTCCTCCGCTTCAAGGACGAGGGGAAGGCAGAGCGTACGCTGATGTGCCTGCCCGGCGTCGCCATGGAGGTGCAGCACATCTTTCCCGAGGGCGGGCGCGCCTTGCTCGAGGCGGTCATCGGTACGGCGGCGCGCGGCACGCTGCTGCGCCGCCGGCTGCGGACCTTCGGGCTCGTGGAGTCGGAGCTGGATGCGCGCTTGAGGGACCTGTATACGGCCGAGCGGAATGCCGTCCTCGGCCTGCAGGCCGGTGTCTACGGCGTGGACGTGTCACTCACGGTCCGGGGCCGGGATCCGGACTCGGCCGAAGCGGTGATGCGGCGCACGGAGCGCGCGGTGCGGGATCGAGTCGGGGAGCACCTGTACGCCGCCGGGGATCAGACCATGGAAGGCGTGGTCGCCTCGATGCTGAAGGCGAAAGGCCTCACCGTGGCTGTCGCGGAGTCCTGCACGGGCGGGCTGATCGGCCAGCGGCTGACCTCCGTGCCGGGCAGTTCCGCCTACTTCGACCGCGGCGTGGTGACCTACAGCGACCGGGCAAAGGTGGATCTGTTGAAAGTGCCGGAGGCGCTCATCCGCACGAAGGGTGCGGTCAGCGTCGAGGTCGCCCAAGCCATGGCGGAAGGGGTCCGGGAGAAGAGTGGCGCCGACCTCGGCCTCGCGGTGACCGGCATCGCCGGGCCGACGGGCGGGACGAAGGAAAAACCGGTGGGCCTGGTGTATCTGGCCCTGGCCGACAAGAAGACGGCGGCCGTGCGGTCTCATCTGTTCAGCGGGGATCGGGATGGGATCCGGTGCCGCGCCTCGCAGGCGGCGTTGGACCTGCTGCGGCGCTATTTATCCGGCAAGGAGCTCGAGTAGGGGCGAAAAAGCGGAGCAATGGGGACTTTGTCGGGGGCACGGTTCGCCTTGAACGGCTGAGGAATGGCCTAGTTGGGCCTGTTGCGTTCGAGGTTCTCCAGGCGCTGGCGGAGTAGATCTTGCGACTCACGAAGTTGGGTCTGTTGCTGCTGGAGGTGATCGTAGGAACTGCGGATGACAGAGTGTGTGTCCTCGAATTTGCGGTCGAAGTATTCTCGGTCCTCCCGGTGTCGGACCTCGATATGCATGAGCAGCCCCTCGGCCACCTGGTGAAGCTCATGGCGAACTCCTTCGATGAGCACGCCGTTATGGCGGATCCGCTCATTGACGTCCTCGAACCGGCGATCAATCGCTTCAAAGCGTCCGTTATATCCCTCCAGTCGCTGTTCGAGCGATTCGAAGTGCCGATCATGCCTGTCCAGGTGTTGTTCAATCCGGCCGAATCGTTCGTCGAGGTATTGAACAAGTTCCTGATCCATCCTACCCCCGCCGCCATGGGAACGATAAGAGGATCAGCCGTCCATGTCAATGGGACACAGCAATCAGCGAAAGGTTAAACTGGACAAAGAAAAAAAATGCTGCGGGCGTTTATCGCCATTCAACTTTCCGACGAGTTGAAGCGTCAGATAGGAAGCGTGCAGGCGGAGCTGAAACGGGAGGTCTCCGGTTCGGGACAGGGAGGCAAGGGCGTCAAGATCGGCAAAATCGGATGGACCCAGCCGGAGGGCATCCATCTGACGCTCAGGTTTTTGGGAGACATCCAGGAGACGCAGGTGGAAGCCTTGCGAGAGATCCTCCACAAAGCGGCCGCGCCGGCCCGTCCCTTCACGCTGGAAGCCCGCGGCCTGGGCGCCTTCCCGAATCCACGCGCGCCCCGCGTGATCTGGCTGGGGCTGCACGGGAGCAACGACGACATGGCGGAACTGCAACGACTTCAGGTGGCCGTGGAAGATGGCGTGGCGAGCCTCGGGTTCCCGAAGGAGGCTCGCGCCTTCACGCCGCATCTGACCCTGGCCCGCATTCGCGATCGCGTGG
>VBOO01000082.1 GCA_005877505.1 Nitrospirota bacterium | reverse complement strand
TGGGATGCTCACCCCCCAGGCGATCGACCTCGCAATGACCGATGGCGTGAACCATCCGGAAGGCCCGTTGGCCCTGGCCGACCGCATCGGCCTCGATACCGTCCTGGCCATTTGCGAGGTCCTCTACCAGGACTTGGGCGATCCGAAATTCCGACCCTGCCCGCTCTTGCGCAAGTACGTGGTGGCGGGCCGGTTGGGCCGCAAGACCGGCCGGGGGTTCTACACCTATCCGTGAACCGTGCATCGTTAAACGGTAAACGGAAACTTTCTGGAGCTGGACCTTCACGATTAACGGATAACGAATAACGAGGGTCACAAATGACACAGGAACGCCGCGAACGATTCACCTCGCTCTCCGGCCTGCCGATTGCGCGGGTCCATTCCCCTGACGACCTCAAGGCCTGGGACCCGAAGAGCGATCTCGGGCAGCCCGGCGAGTTTCCCTACACGCGCGGCGTCCATCCGACCATGTACCGCGGCCGGCTCTGGACGATGCGCCAGTTCGCCGGCTTCGGGACGGCGGAGGACACCAACCGACGCTTCACGTATCTGCTCCAGCACGGGCAGACCGGCCTCAGCGTGGCCTTCGACATGCCGACCTTGATGGGCCTGGACTCGGATGACCCGCGCGCCCGCGGCGAGGTCGGGTATTGCGGCGTGGCGGTCTCGTCCCTGGAGGACATGGCACGTCTCTTCGACGGGATCCCGCTCGAGCAGGTCACCACGTCCATGACGATCAACGGCCCGGCGGCGGTCATCTTCGCCATGTATCTGGCGGTCGCGGAACGGCGCGGCATTCCATTCGAGCGCCTCGGCGGAACGCTACAGAACGACATCCTCAAGGAATACATCGCGCAAAAAGAATGGCTGTTCCCGCCGGAGCCGCACCTACGCCTGATCGTGGACACCATCAGCCATTGCGCCAAGCATGTCCCGAAGTGGCACCCCGTCAGCATCAGCGGCTATCACATCCGCGAAGCCGGCTCGACGGCCGTGCAGGAACTGGCCTTCACGCTCTATGACGGGCTGTCCTACGTGGAGGCGGCGGTCAAGGCCGGCCTGGATGTGGACGCCTTCGCGCCGCAGCTCTCGTTCTTCTTCAACGTGCACAACGACTTCTTCGAAGAGATCGCCAAGTACCGGGCGGCCCGCCGCCTCTGGGCGCGCGAGATGGAGCGCCGGCACCATCCGAAAGACCCGCGCTCGCTCCAGCTCCGCTGCCATGCCCAGACCGCAGGCTGCTCGCTCACGGCCCAGCAACCGATGAACAACGTGGTCCGCACCACGCTGCAGGCGCTGGCCGCGGTGCTGGGCGGGACCCAGTCGCTGCACACCAATTCAATGGACGAGACTCTGGCTCTGCCGACCGAAGAGGCAGTCAAGCTGGCGCTGAGGACTCAGCAGATCATCGCGCACGAGAGCGAAGTTACGAACACCGTGGATCCGCTGGGGGGGTCCTACTATGTCGAGTCGCTGACGAACCGTCTGGAAGAAGGTGCGCGCGAGTACTTCCGGAAGCTCGACGAGATGGGAGGAATGGTGCGGGCGATCGAGCAAGGGTACCCGCAGCGCGAAATCCTGGAGGCGTCGCAGCGCTACCAGCGGGAAGTGGAACAGAAGGAGCGGATCATCGTCGGCGTCAACGAGTGTCTGGAGCCGGACGAGCAGCGCATCCCGATTCTCAAGATCGGGCCGGAGGTGGAGAAGGCTCAGGTGGATCGCCTGGCGTCGCTGAGGTCCCGTCGTGATCCTTTCAAGATGGCGGGGACTCTGGAGGTGTTGCAGGAGGCTGCGGCGGGTGATGAGAATTTGATGCCGTATCTTCTTGAAGCAGTCAAGGCCGAGGCGACGCTGGGCGAGATCTGCGCGGCGCTGAAGGAAGTGTTCGGCACCTACAAGGAGCCCGTCGTGCTGTGAACGTGTTCGAGCGGGTCCTGCCGACCAGCAGCCCAGACGTACCTCGTAGGGGCGGACCTGCGTGTCCGCCCAGAATAGGGCAACCACACAGGATTGCCCCTACAAAGAAATTGCAGGGCGCCCGGTCAACGTCATCCGTTCGCGCCGGGTTTGTGTGAGGTAGAAGATTGAAACTCGGGAAGTTTGAGATATACCCGGTGACGGACGGGAAGTTTCGGCTGGATGGGGGTGCGATGTTCGGGGTCGTGCCCAAGGTCCTGTGGGAAAAGTGCTGCCCGGCGGATGAGGTCAATCGCATCCAACTGGGACTCAATTGCCTGCTGATTCGCGCGCACGGCAAGAACATCCTGGTGGACACCGGCCTCGGCTCGAAGGTGGACGCGAAGTTTCAGGACCGCTTCGCCATCGAGCGCAAACCCCCGCTCGAAGACTCGTTGACAAGATTCAGCCTCTCGCATGAGGACATCCACATGGTCGTCAACACACACCTGCACTTCGATCACTGCGGCGGGAATACCATGCGCGAGGACAACCAGGTCGTGTCGACGTTTCCGAAGGCCAAGTACTTCGTGCAACGCGGCGAGTACGAGGATGCGGTGCGGGCCAACGAGCGTACACGAGCAAGTTACCTCAAGGAGAATTTCACGCCGATCGCGCACGTGAGCCAATGGGAGTTCCTGGACGGCGATACCGAACTTGTCCCTGGCGTGTCGGTCGTCGTGACGGGCGGGCATACCGCCCATCATCAGGCGGTGAAGATTCAATCGGAAGGCAAGACAGCGATATACCTCGGTGACCTCATTCCGACGGTGTCGCACCTGCCGCTCCCGTACATCATGGGCTACGATCTCTATCCCTTGCAGACCCTGGAGTCGAAGCGATGGATTCTGGATCGGACATTCGCGGAAAAGTGGCTGCTGCTCTTCGAGCACGATCCGAAAGTACAAATGGGGTATGTGAAGAAGGATGTGGAGGGGAAGTACTATTTGGAAGAGGTAAAGGCATGAGGAGTGGGTCCTGTCCGCGATCATCCCGGCCGTCCTCGGACCCCGCCCGGGTGGTAAGCCAGCGGCGGTACTCGGTTGCCCCGCCCGGTGTGGGTCCCAGCCTCGCCCCGCCGCTGGCTAGCCGGGTGGGAGGGCCGATGGCGAGGGACCGCGCTGCAGACAGCCGGGAGCCCTGGTCACCACCACCCCACTAGAGCTCAAGGAAGGGAAGATATGACAGTCGTAACGAAGCCTCTAAGGGTGTTGATTGGGAAGGTGGGGCTGGATGGGCATGACCGGGGCGTGAAGCTGGTCGCCCGGGCGCTCCGCGATGCGGGCGTGGAGGTGATCTACTCCGGCCTGCACCAGACGCCGGAGCAGATCGTGAACACAGCGATCCAGGAGGACGTGAACGCCATCGGGCTCAGCGTCCTGTCCGGCGCGCACAATTACCTGTTTCCCCGCGTGCTGGAGCTGCTCAAGGAACAAGGGGCAGGGGAGATCGTGGTCTTTGGGGGCGGGATCATTCCGGATGAAGACATGCCGAAGTTGAAGGCGGTTGGCGTGCGCGCGCTGTTCCGTTCCGGCACGGCGACGGACGAGGTCGTGAAATTCGTCAAAGAGTTGCGCCCATGAGCCCCGTCTACATGATCAGCGGAGGCATCACCAAGTTCGCCAAGGCGCATCCGGACAAGGACTTCCGCCTGATGGTCAAGGAGGCGTATGACTACGCGCTGCGGGATGTGCCCCCATTCTCCAAAGACATGATCGACGGGGCGGTCGGCTCCTACTTCTCGGACCACTTCACGCGGCAACTGAAGGCTGCCAGCATGGCGCAGGACTATCTCGGGCTCTGTCCCAAGCCCTCCAAGCGGATCGAGGGCGGAGGCGCGACCGGCGGGCTCTGCTTCCAATCCGCGTGGGAAGCGGTGGCCTCCGGCCGGATGAACTGCTGCGTGGCCTTCGGCTTCGAGACGATGTCGCGGGTCAACACCTGGAAGGGTAACGAGTTCATCGCGCTGGCGTCTGACACCAACTTTGACTTTCCAGTGGGCGGGTTCTACACCGGCTACTATGCCATGATGGTCCGGCGCCACATGCACGAGTACGGCACCACGGTCGAGCAGATGGCGATGGTGTCGGTCAAGAACCACATGAACGCGCTGTACAACCTGTACGCCCAGAAGGCCAAGCGGCTCACGATCAAGCAGGTCCGGGAGTCGCCGATGGTGGCCACGCCGTTGACGATGGAGGACATCTGCACGATGTCGGACGGGGCGGCGGTCTGCATCCTGGCCGCCGAGGACGTCGCCGCCAAGGTCTGCAATCGGCCCGTGAAGATTACCGGCGTGGGCTCCGGCTCCGACGCGATGCGCATGGCAGACCGGCCGCACGGGAAGGTCATCCTCCTGGCGCACGAGCGGGAATCCGACTATGCCCATCTCAAATATCCCGGCGTGCACTCGTTCCGCGGCGGGCGCATGGCAGCGAAGCTCGCGTATGAGATGGCCGGCATTCGGAACCCGATCGAGGAGCTGAGCTTCGTCGAGCTGCACGATGCCTACACCTCTTCGGAGATCCAGACCTACGAGGACCTCGGCCTCTGCAAATACGGCGAAGGCGGCAAGTTCGTGGAGAGCGGCGTGCCGTTCATGCCGGGTGTGGACTACGGCCTCGAATTACCCAAACAGGGGCGCCTGCCGGTGAATCCGTCCGGGGGACTTCTGGCCTGCGGGCATCCGGTCGGGTCTTCGCCTTCTGGCAGTTGCAGGGCACCATCAAGAAGCATTTGGGCAACGACAAGCTTCAGGTGAAGAATCCCAAGCGCGGCTTGATCCACAGCCACGCGGGCACCGGCACGTATATTACGGTTTCGCTATTGGAAGCGGTGTAAGGAAACGGTGGACCATGCTTCGACAAGCTCAGCACGAACGGATTTCTATTAAAACCGGTCACCCTGAGCGTGTCGAAGGGTGCTCACCGAAGGATGAATAAGACATGGATCCCCTCATCATCAACGACCACTACGAGATTGATTACCGCCACAGCTACGCCGAGGACTCGCCGTTCTTCGTCGGATTGAGCAAAGGCCAGCTGCTGGGCTCCCGCTGCACGGCATGCGGGTACACCTACGCCACCCCGCGCTCGCACTGTATGGAATGCGGGGCGCCAACGGCGTGGCACGAGCTGCCGCTGACTGGTCGGGTCCATACCTACACAACCTGCCACTATGGCGGTGAGCAGTTTCTGAAGGAGACACCGTTCACGTTGATCCTGGTCGAGTTCGACGGCGCCGATACGCTGTTTCTGTCCCGGCTCAAAGATGTGGAGCCCCACGGTGTGCGGATTGGGATGCCGGTGCTGGCGCGCTTCGCCAAGACGCCGACCTATAGAGTAACCGATGTCTGGTTCGAACCGGTCTAGCGGCAGGGAGGGGACAGATTTCGAATCTGTCCGGGGACAGATTTCGAATCTGTCCCCGTCAGAGTTAGCGAATCGCGTCAAGGCGGGAGACCCCCGGGCCGTCTCTCGTTTGATCACGCTGCTGGAGAGCCAGGAGCCGGTCGGCCAAGCCGCGTTGGAGAGACTGAACGGTTTCCAACGGCGCGCGGGCGTGATCGGGATCACCGGCTATCCCGGCGCCGGGAAGAGCACGTTGATCGACCAACTGGTCACGGCCTACCGCCGGCAGGGCAAGAAGGTCGGCATTGTAGCGGTGGATATGACCAGTCCACGGACGGGCGGAGCGCTCCTTGGGGACCGGATCCGGATGCAGGACCATGCAGGGGACAGCGGAGTCTTCATCCGCAGCATGGCCACCCGCGGAGAGCGGGGCGGGCTGGCACCCGCGACGCGCGGCGCGGTGAGGGTGCTGGAAGCGGCGGGCTACGACGTCATCCTGGTGGAGACCGTCGGGGTGGGGCAGCTCGAGACGGACGTGGCCGATGTCGCGCCCACCGTTGTCGCGGTGGTGGCACCGGGCCTCGGTGACGAGATCCAGGCGATGAAGGCGGGCTTACTCGAAACGGCTCATATCGTCGTGGTCAACAAAGGGGACCGCGACGGCGCGGATACGACGGTCAAGGACTTACAGGAATGGCATCCCAAGGTAGTCCGCACGATGGCGCTCAAAGGGGTGGGCATTCCCGAATTGATCGAGGCCATCGCCGAGCACCAGCGGCTGGCGGATCTTCAAGGGAACACCGCTCGTTGAGGATGCGGAGAAACCGGGGTCGCAGCACGAGGTCGAAGACGTCCCCCTTTCCGGGAGACAGCTCGAGGATCTCCTCTCGCGTCCGCTCGATCAGCATGAGCGCCTGCTCGCGGCTCATTGGCTGACAGCGGAGCCGGTAGGCGGTCAAATCCGCTCGCAGCCGAAGCCGCAGCATGCGAATGTGTTCCTCCCGAATTTCCCAAGGGCTGGCCATGCGGCTTAGGAGAATCGCGGCGGGCGCTTCTCCAGAAAGGCAGTCGTGCCTTCCTTCTTGTCGGGCGTCTCGCACAGCTCGCCGAACAGCTCGGCCTCGCGGGCCAGACCCTCGGCCAGCGGGCTGTCGAGACCGGTTCGGATCGCCCGCAGCGCGGCCTGGGTTGCCAGCCGTCCCTTGGCCGTGATCATGCCGGCCAGTTTCTGTGCTGTCAGCAGGATTTCATGAGGAGGGACAACCCGGTTGACCAAGCCGAGAGATAACGCCTCTTCCGAGGTGATGGTCTCGCCGGTCAGGATCAACTCGGCGGCGTTGGACGGACCGATGATGCGGGGGAGCCGTTGGGTCCCGCCGAACCCGGGGATGAGTCCCAGCTTGATTTCCGGCAGCCCGAGCAGGATCCCTGCCGCCGCCACCCGTATGTGGCAGGCCATGGCCAGCTCCAGGCCGCCGCCGAGACAGGCGCCGTTGATCGCCGCGATGACCGGCTTGTCGAATCGCTCGATCCGGTTGAGCAACGCCTGCCCGCGCCCGGACAGCTCCGTGCCCTGGTGCACGGTGTTGAGCTCGGCGAGCTCTTTGATATCGGCGCCCGGGCAGAAAAACTTCCCGCTCGCGGTCAGGATGATGACCCGGACAGCGTCGTCCGCCTCCAGCTTCCCGAAGGCCTGGTCCAGCTCCTTCAGGGCCGGTGTGCTGAGGAGATTCGACGGCGGGTTGTTCAGAGTGACGGTGGCGAGATGTTCGGCGACGGTGACGCTCACAGACTTGGCCATGCCGGGCGCCTCAGGGTTGGTCTGCAGCCCCTACCATAACAGAATCGCGGTCCTCTCGCCATCATGGGTGTGGTAGAATTTTCTTCCGGCACGTTCGATTTGAAGGGGAGCCTCCGTGATTGCTGATCGCTTCGCCGCCTACGCGCAGTCGCTCCGCTACGAAGACCTGCCCGCTGACGTCGTCCACGAAGTCAAGCGCCGCGTCTTGGACAGCCTGGCCTGCGTCTTCGGCTCGTGGACGGCCGAGCCTTGCGTCATCGCCCGCCGGTTCGCGGAGGCAGTCGCGGCTCCGAACGGCGCGACGCTGTGGGGCACGGCCCACAAGACCCTCCCGGAGCTGGCCGCCTTTGCCAACGGCGCCCTGGTCCGCTACCTGGACTTCAACGACACATATCTGTCCAAAGAACCGGCCCATCCCTCCGACAATATTTCAGCCGTCCTGGCGGCGGGAGAAAGTGTCCGGGCGTCCGGCCCGCAGGTCATCGAGGCGATCGTCTTGGCGTATGAGACCCAGTGCCGCCTCTGCGACGCGGCGGCGCTAAGGCCGAGGGGCTGGGACCATGTCACCTACGGCCCGTTTTCGTCCGCCCTGGGCGTCGCCAAGGTGTTGAAGCTTTCGAAGGCGCAGACGGTGCAGGCGATCAATCTGGCCGGGGTGGCCAACGTGGCCTTGCGGCAGACGCGGGTCGGGGACATCTCGTTGTGGAAGGCGTGCGCCTTCGCCAATGCCGCGCGCAATGGCGTGTTCGCCGCGATGCTGGCGCGGCTAGGAATGACCGGCCCCTCGCCGATCTTCGAAGGCCAGAAGGGCTTCATGGAACTGGTGTCCGGCCCGCTCGATCTGCCACCGTTCGGCGGCGAGCGGGGACAGGCGTCTGCCTCCGGCAGGAGCCAGTCCCCTGCGCGGGCCCCTTTTAAGATCCTGGAGACCTACATCAAGCATTACCCGGTGGAGTACCATGCTCAGTCGGCGGTGGAAGCCGCGCTGGTGGTCCGCGAGGAGCTGCTCAACAAGGAAGGGCGCTCGGCGTTGTCCGGCATCGCCGAGATCGAGATCGGCAGCTACGATGTGGCGATCGAGATCATCGGCCGCGATCCGGAGAAGTGGCGCCCGGCGACGCGGGAGACGGCCGACCACAGCCTGCCCTACTGCGTGGCGGCGGCCCTGCTGGACGGCGCGGTCACCGTGCGGTCCTTCGACGCCAAGCGGCTGGCCGATCCGAAGCTTCGGGCGCTCATGCAGAAGGTCCGCGTGATCGAACAGGAAGAGTTCATCGGATGGTACCCGAAGGCGATGCCGACGCGCGTGACGGTCCGGGCGGCCAGCGGGCATGAGTACCTCAAGCAGGTGGATTATCCGTGGGCCATCCCCGAAAACCGCTCTCGGATCGGGAGATCGAGGAGAAGTTCCGGAGTCTGTCCGCCGACCTGTTCGACCGAGCCAGAGCCGGCAAGGTGATTGACATGGTGTGGAAGCTGGAAACATTCAAGGACATCGGGGTCTTGATGCCGCTGTTGACCATTACTATTCCTCCCCCTCGACGGGGGAGGATGAAGGTAGTGGTGAGAGGGCACAAAAGGTGAGCGACTCTAGTCCCTCCAAACCCCGCCTCCTACGCGAGTTGATGGCGCGAGGCACGGTCGTGCTGCCGGGCGCCTTCAACGCGCTGACGGCCATGCAGATCGAGCGGGCCGGCTTCGACGCCCTGTATGTGTCCGGCGCCGGCTTGGCCGCCGCGCGGGGCCTGCCTGATATCGGCCTGCTGTCCATGGCCGAAATGGTTGCCGACGCCGGCGCCATTGCCCGCGCGGTCGCCATCCCGGCGCTGGCCGACTCTGACACCGGCTACGGCCCGCCTCTGTCGGTGATGCGGACGGTCGAGGCGTTCGAGCAGGCGGGCCTGGCCGGGGTGCATCTGGAGGACCAGGAGAGCCCCAAGAAGTGCGGGCACCTGCCGGACAAGCGCCTCGTGTCCGTCGCTGAAATGGCGCAGAAGATTGGCGCGGCGGTGGAAGCGCGCCGCGACAGGGACTTCCTGGTCGTCGCGCGGACAGACGCGCGGGCAGTCGAAGGGCTGGACGGAGCCGTCAAGCGGGCGCGGGCCTATGTGGACGCGGGGGCCGATGCGATCTTCCCCGAAGCGCTGGAGTCCGCCGAGGCCCTCGCCGAGGAGGGCGTGACCGTGCCGCTCGTCGCGAACATGACCGAGTTCGGCAAGACCCCGTACCTGACCGTCAAGCAGTTCGAAGCGCTGGGCTATCGCCTGGTGCTGTTCCCTGTCACGGCGTTACGAGTGGCCGCGAAGGCGATCGAAGCAATGTTGGAAGAGCTGAGGAGCCTCGGCACCCAGCAGCAATCGTTGGACAAGATGCAGACACGCCAAGAGCTCTATGAGCTGCTCCGCTACGCGGAGTACGAAAAGCGTGACGCCGACATTGAGAAGCGCTATGGACGATAAGGCCAAGAGGGAGACCCATCACACCCGCCCACCCCAGGCGCGCCAAGACGCGCCCGTTCCCGGGTATAGTCCGGGGCTTGAAGGGGTGATCGCCGGCGAGAGCGCCCTCTGCGAGGTGGACGAGGGCGCGGCCGGGCTCCGGTACCGTGGCTACGCGATCGGCGATCTGGCGGAACAGGCGACGTTCGAAGAGGTCGCCTATCTCTTGCTGCTCGGCAAGCTGCCCACGCGCAAAGAGCTGGGCGACTTCACCGCGCAACTGCGGACGCAGTGGCCCTTGCCAGGTCCTGTGGAAGCCTTCATCGGCGTCGTCCCGCCGAGCGCGCATCCGATGGATATCTTGCGAACCGGCGTGTCGCTCTTGGGGATGACCGACCCCGAAGCATCCGACAATTCTCGTGAGGCGAACCTCCGCAAGTCCGTCCGCCTCCTGGCTCAGATTCCCATCATCATCGCCAACGCGCATCGCCTGGCGCACGCGAAACGCCAGGTGCAGCCCCGCCCGGAGCGGAGTTTTGCGGAGAACCTGCTTGATTTGCTGACCGATCGCCACGACGACGAGCAGGCGAAGGCAATGGCGCGCGTGCTGGACGTCTCGCTGATCCTCTACGCCGAGCACGAGTTCAACGCCTCGACCTTCGCGGCGCGGGTGGCCGCCTCCACGCTGACTGACCTCCACGCCTCGGTGACCGCGGCCATTGCCGCGCTCAAGGGCCCGCTCCACGGGGGCGCCAACGAAGCCGTGGCCGCCATGCTGCTGGAGATCAAGAGCCCCGACCGGGCCGAGCGGTGGGTCCGCGACGCGCTGGCGCAGAAGCGGCGCGTGATGGGCTTCGGCCATCGCGTGCTGCGCCAAGGCGACGCGCGTGCGGCGATCATCAAGCGCCATGCCGAGGCTTTGAGCCGGACGTGCGGCGATACGCGGTGGTACGACATCGCGACGGTCGTGGACCGGATCATGCAGCAGGAGAAGGGCCTCCACCCCAATCTGGATTTCTATACCGCCGTGGCCTATCTCTTGATCGGGATCCCGCGCGACCTCTACACGCCGGTCTTCGTCTGCTCGCGCATCGCCGGCTGGTGCGCGCATATCATCGAGCAGCAGGACCACAACCGCCTCATCAGGCCGCGCGCGGCCTATGTCGGGCCGCCGCCGCAAGCGTATGTGCCCCTCGAACGACGAACGTGACCGCATCCTGCAGGCCCGCGAGATGGGCGGGCCTCCGTTCCATCTGCCCTGGCGTTCCTTTGCCGAGTTCTTTGATGAGCGTGTCCACGACGCGCATCGCGCCGGCAAGCCCTTCCTGACCTACTACGACGAGAGTCGCGGCTCGACCGGTCCGGTCCGCCGGGTGTACAGCTATGCCAACTTCGGCGAGCTGGTGGGACGGGCCGCCAGCTTCATGCGCGAGCGCCTGGGCCTGCGGCGCGGCGACCGGGTGGCGGCGGTCCTCTTCAACCACGACCAGACGGTGCTCGTGTCCTTCGCGGCCTGGACCCTCGGCGTGGCGGTCGTGCCGATCAACGTCGAAGAAGCCATCGAGAAGAAGCGCTACATCCTGGAGCACTCGGAAGCTTCGGTCGTGTTTTGCTGGCAGGACTATGTGGAAGAAATCAGAAGCATCCGAAAAGAGGTTCCGATGCTGCGGGCGGTTGTAGCTGTCGGCGATGATCCCGAGTGGCTTCTGATTTCACCCCCACCCTGTCCCTCCCCCATCGAGGGGGAGGGACAGGGTGGGGAGGCGAGCCTCGAGGACGTGGCCCTGATCGTCTATACCTCTGGGACCACCGGACCGCCGAAAGGTGTGGTGCTGACGGCGCGCAATCTTTTAATAGATGCGGACGGCATCGCCGAATGGCACGGCTTCGGGCCGGACGACCGGCTGATGTGCGTGCTCCCGATCCACCACGTGAACGGGACGGTGGTCACGCTGATGACACCGTTCTACTTCGGCGGCGGCGCCGTCCTGAACCGGAAGTTCAAATCCGCCGTCTTCTGGCGGCGGATCCACGACGAGGGCGTCACCTGCGTCAGCGTCGTGCCGACCCTGCTCGAGTTCCTGCTGGACGCGGACGAAGACCTGAAACCGTACCGGCTTGACCGCTTCCGCGGTGTGATCTGCGGCGCGGGGCCGTTGCTCAAGGAGACGGCCGCGCGCTTCGAAGACCGGTTCCGCTTCCCCATCCGGCACGGGTACGGGTTGTCGGAGACGACGTGCTATTCGTGTTTCCTGCCGAACGATCTTCCCGCGAACCAGCACCGCCGCTGGCTCACGGACTACGACTTCCCGTCGATCGGCTTGCCCATCCGGCATAACGAGATGGCGATCCTGGACGTCCACGGCCGGGAAGTGCAGGAATACGTTCGCGGCGAGATCTGCATCCGCGGCCGGACGGTTTGCGCGGGCTACTTCAAGCGGCCGGACGCAAACGAGGCGGCGTTTCAGTGGGGGTGGTTCCGGTCGGGCGACGAAGGCTTCTATGTCCGTGACGAGAAAGGCCGGCCGTTCCTCTTCATCTCCGGCCGGATCAAGGAATTGATCATCCGCGGCGGCGTCAACATCTCGCCGCTGGAGATTGACGACGTGCTGAAGGGCCATCCGGCGGTGCAGTTCGCCATGGCCGTGCCGTTCGAGAACCGTTACTACGGCGAGGAGATCGCCGCCTATGTGGTCCCGCGCGAAGGGACGGCCACGCCGACGGAGGCCGCTGTGCTGGAGTACTGCCGCAAACGCCTGCCGTTTTCCAAGCGGCCCAAGGTCATCCTGTTCGGTCAGGACGTACCCTACACCACGACCGGCAAGCCCAAGCGCCTGGAGCTGAAAGCCCGCCTGGCCGAGACCCTCGCCGCCTATAAAGATACGCAGTTCAAGGAGACGCCGTAGGTCTTCCTTCGATCCTTCCGGGAAAAGGCCCGTCCCAGCGGCCCTGGCCAAGCCTCCTACCCCGCTCCTTTCCGGCTCGTAGATCTCCACACCCTTAACACCTTAGTGATGCGTAAAGTTTGCTCCGGCACGGGGTTTTCTGTATTATTCTGAGCTACGCTGGGGGATCGTCTAGTGGTAGGACTGCGGACTTTGGATCCGCATACCCAGGTTCGAATCCTGGTCCCCCAGCCATCCCTCCTCATACGATCCTCGGCGCCCATGGCGTGGACGCGGCAGGAAGAGGGAGAACTTTGCGGTTTCTGGTGGCGCCGCACCAGATGGTGCCATCGAGGGTACGTGTTAAGGAGAAGCTCATGTCGACGATCCTAGTGGTGGACGATGAGCGGTTGATCTGCGACCTGCTGCGGGTCGTGCTCGGCCGCCACGGCCACGAAGTCTTCACGGCCTCGAACGGTCGCGAGGGCTTGGAGTTGTTTAAGGAGCACCGTCCACGCTTTACGCTGCTGGACCTCCGCATGCCGGAGATGAACGGCATCGAGGTACTCAATCAGATTCGCGCGATCGATTCGCAAGCCACCGTGATGATTCTGACGGCGTGGGGGTCGGATGCGTTGGAGCAGCAGGCCCGGCAACTGGGCGTCATGGATTTTCTGAGTAAGGAGCTTTCGCTGGATGTCTTAATGGAAGCGATGGTGCGGACGCTTCAGAAGCCTGCCCAAGCGGCCTCGCCCGCTCGCGCCGAGGTGCCCGCTGGAGCCCCGCAGGCGGCCCCGGCTGGGTCGGGCGGTGAGCATTTCATCCTGGTGGTGGACGACGAGCCACCGGTCAACGATCTGCTCAAGCGCTTCCTGACCCTGCGGGGGTATAAAGTCCTGGTCGCCTCCAACGGCCAGCAGGCGCTGACGATGGTGGAACGGGATACTCCAGAACTGATCGTCCTCGACGCGTACATGCCGGACATGAATGGCGTCGAAGTATTGCGGCAGTTGCGGGAAAGGAAGTATACCGGCGGGGTTATTCTGCTGACCCCCAGCCGGGACGACAAGTTGCTTCACGAGGCGCTGGAACTGGGGTCCGTCGATGTGCTGGGCAAGCCGGTGGACCTCGAGCGGCTGGCGCTGGCGATCCAGGTTGGATGCATCCTGACCGGGCAGCGGAGCGGAGGGGTGGGGAGGGCGTAAACGTGGCGACCGACGCCCGCGTGTTGATCGTGGACTCCGATGTCCATGGCACACAGGCCCTCGCCCGCCTGGTGGAGCAGCACGGCTATCCAGCGCCCATGCTCGCCTCGTCCGTGTGGAAGGCCATGGAGACCGTGGAAGACTCGCTCCCCGACGTGGTGGTGTTCAGCCTGTACTACCCCAACGTGGACCCGCTGCTGTTCTGCCGCGCGCTCAAGCAAGCGCACCCGCTCCTGCCCATCATGGTGATCACCTCGTCCGGCGCCTCCTTGGGGGAAATCGAATCCCTGAGGGTCCTGGCCGGGGGTCTCGACGCCGTTCTGGAACGTCCGCTGGACGAGGCCCGATTTCTCGCTGCGTTGGAGGATGTGCTGGCCAAGCGCAAGTTGCTGAGCGTCTCTTCCATGAGGGCCGCGGCACAGGCGATCTCCACCCACGGGCCTTCCGTTGAACTGGCCGCGCGGACCATTCTCTTCACTGACGTGCGGGGCTCGACCCAATTGCTCGAGACCACAACCACCCAGATGTTCTTCAAGGATCTGAATTACAGGCTGACCCAGCAAGGCGCGGTGGTACGGGAATTTTCGGGTGAGGTGGTCAAGTTCACCGGCGACGGCTTGATGGCGTCGTTTCAGGGATTCGACCGGCTGACCCAGGCGCTACGGTGCGCGTTAAAGATCGTGGAGCTGGAAAAGGAGCAAGCCTACCAGCATCTACCCATGCCCTTCGGGCAGGGCCTGTGCGACGGCCTGGTGGTGTGCGGTCATGTCGGTGAGGCGAAACACGAGCGTCCCGACATCTTTGGCTGGCCGGTCCATTTGGCGGCACGGCTGTGCGGGCACGCGCCCGCCGGGGCCATCCTCATAAAGAAAAAGGACTTTGACCGGATCGACGCGAACGGGATTGCGCACACGCACGCGGGGTTTCTGGAGTTTCGGGGCTTGAAGGAGCGCGTCGAATGCGTGCAGATCGGCTTGCCCGCCCCCACGGAGTCCCTGCGCCATGGCTGAACGCATGAGCGACATCCGCTGGAAGGCTCTCTTCGAAGCCGAGCCCGACGCTGTGCTGATCATGGCCGGCGACGGCGCGCTGCGCGAGCTCAATCCGGCGGGCCTGATCCTGTTTGAAGCGGAACGGACAGAGGAGGTGGTTGGCCGCGCGCTGACAGAGTTCCTTGCTCCGCCGCACCGGGAGGCTTTCCAGAGCTACGTCGAGCGCGTGCGCGGGGGCCACAAGGGCTCGCTCGAGTTGGAGATGACAGGGCTCAAGGGGAGTGCCCGGAGGGTAATGGTGTGGGCGGCGCTGCTCGATAAGAAGCCAGGCAGGGGCGCGTCCCTTCTGGTGGGGGCGCGGGACGTCACGGAGCAACGGGAGCTGGAGGCCGACCTGCTCGAGTCCCGGAAGATGGCGGCGGTCGGCCAGTTGGCTGCGTCGTTCGCGCACGATTTCAACAATCTGCTGAACGGCCTCATGGGAAGCCTGTGGCTCGTGGCGACGAAACTGGGTGCGGACCATCCGGCTGCCCCGCTGGTGGCGACGGCCGGGAAGGCAGGCCGGAAAGCCGCCGAGGTGGTCCGGCAGTTGCTGGCCATCGGGAGGAAATCGAAGGGCGAGCTCTATCCTGTGGCCCTGCAGCCTATCGCGGAGGAGGTGGTCCGGCGATTGCGCCGTAGGCTCGATCCTCGGATCGAGGTGACGCTGGAGGCCGACCCGGGTCTGTGGACGGTGCAGTCCCATCCCGGTCTGATCCGCACGATCCTCCTGAATCTCTGCACCAACGCGCGCGATGCGATGCCGCAGGGGGGCAGGTTAACGGTCCAACTGAGGAATGTGAAGAGAGAGGACCTCGGCGAGTGCGTCCGATTAAGCGTCAGTGATACCGGGGTGGGGATGGATGCCGAGCTCTCCCGGCGCATCTTCGAGCCGTTCTTCACGACCAAGGAGGAAAGACGAGGGGTCGGCTTGGGCATGACGGTGGTCCAGTCGCTTGTGAACCGGCTGGCTGGCGCCATTACTGTCGAGAGCGAGCCCGGACGGGGCTCCCGGCTTGTCATCGACGTGCCGCGCATGGTCGCGAAGGACGCGCCGGTGGAGCCGTTGCCTGCCGAGCCGCCCGTGCACGCGGCGCCGTCCGGTAATGGCCAGGCCATTCTCGTGGTGGATGATGAGGAGATCCTCCGGGTGGTCGCACGCGCGGCTTTGGAGCAGGCCGGCTACGTGGTCCTGGAGGCCGAAGACGGCCCCAGCGCCCTGGAAGTCTTTCGGCGGGAGCGTGCGCGCATCGCGGCGGTCCTTCTGGATGTGAATATGCCGGGGCAATCGGGGGAGGAGATCTTTCAGGACCTGCGCGCGCTTGATCCGAACGTGCCAGTGATCTTTTCCAGCGGCTCGATCTCTGAAATGAAAGGAGTGTTACTGACTGGGCGCGGCGCGAAGGCGTTTCTCCACAAGCCCTATTCCGCGCGCGAACTCACTGACACCCTTCGACAGGTCCTCCAGCCGCAACCCAACCGCTAGTCCTCAACGGCTCGGTCCGTTCAACGTCCCGCCTCCTCACTCCGAGGCTTCCTGGCGAATGGCGGCCTGCTCCTTTTCCAGTTGGCGGTAATAGCGCCACACGAAGTTGTGATAGTCGTCGAGGGTGGCGAGCAGGTAGTGTAACTCGACCGCGTCATTGCCCTCGATCGCCTTGACCATGCGGGTCTGGAGAAAGGCGGCGATCTGCTTGGACTTTTCGATCGCGGTGAACTGCTTGAGTGGTCCGCCGAGCTTGTAGTCAGACATCGTGCGTACTCCTTCTACAGCTTGTAGAGCTCGCCATACTTGTTCTCCAGGTACGACAGGAAGTGACCGGCAGTCAGCGGCTCGCCGGTGACGCGACGCACGAGCTCGTCGGCTGTGTGGAGGCGCCCCCACCGGTGGATGCGCTCGTTGAGCCAGGCCTTCAGCGACAGCAGGTCGCCCCGGGCGATCCGGTCGGGCAGATCGGGAATGTCCCGCTTGGCCTGGTTGAAAAACTGCACCGAGTACAGGTTCCCGAGCGTATACGTGGGGAAGTAGCCGATGGCGCCAAGCGACCAGTGGACGTCCTGCAGGACCCCCTCACGGTCCGTCGGCGGAACGATCCCGAGATAACTCTGCATCTTGTCGTGCCAGAGTTGGGGGAGGTCCTGGACCCGGACCCGGTCCTCCAGGAGGTCTCGCTCGATCTCGAAGCGGAGCATGATGTGGAGGTTGTAGGTCAGTTCGTCGGCGTCCACCCGGATGAGCGAGGGCTTCACGATGTTCAGCGCCGCATGGAAATCGTCAAAGGCGACCGCCCGCAACTGTTCGGGGAAGGCGTGTTGCAGGAGCGGGTAAAAGTGCTGCCAGAAGGGGCGCGAGAGCCCGACGCAGTTTTCCCACAAGCGGGATTGGCTCTCGTGAAGGCCCAACGACACCGGCTCGCCCAGCGGGGTGCCGTAGTGGGTGGCGGGCAGCCCCTGGTCGTACAGGCCGTGCCCCCCTTCATGGATGCAGCTGAAGAGCGAGCCCGTAAAGTCCTGTTCGGACACGCGGGTGGTAACCCGGACGTCGGAGGGATGGAACGAGGTGGTGAAGGGATGAGCCGAGATGTCCAGGCGACCACGCTCGAAGTCATACCCCATCGCCTCCAGCACCATCCTTCCGAAGGCGAGCTGTCGATCCCGGTCGTACCCGCGGGTCAGGAGGTCCTCCCGCGGCTTCACGGGCGAGTGGACGATGCGGTCGAGGAGTAGGAGTAGTCGTCTCTTCAGCGCCGCGAACAGCGGCAGGAGCTGTGCCGTTGTGGCGCCGGGCTCGTAGGTGTCCAGGAGAGCGTCGTAGGGCGTCGGAACCGGCCCGCGATAGCCGACTTCTTCCTTCTTGAGGGCCACGATGGCCGCGAGATGCGGCAGGAACGACGCGAAGGTATCCTGCTTTTTGGCTTCGGCCCACGCCTGCTGGGCGAGGGAGCAGGTCTTGCCCAGCCGCCGCACGAAGTCGTTCGGCACCTGCTTGGCCCTGGTGTAGTCGCGCCAGGTCTCCCGCAACAGGGCGCGTGCAACCGGATCCCAGCCGTCCGTGGCGCCGCTGAGCGGTTCCCCGGTCTTCAGGTCCAGCCAGCGGCCCAGCAACTCTTCGGTTTCGGGAGACGTCAGCCGCTCGTGCGCCAGCCCCTGCAAGGTGGCGAGGTGTTCAGCACGCGCCTCGCCGCCTCCTGGGGGCATGTAGGTTTCCTGGTCCCAGGAGAGCACCGATGCGGCGCTGTTCAGGTGCGCGATCGGCAGCAGGTGGCGCCGCAAGGACTCGAGAGTCTCGAGCGTGCCCGTCATCTCCCCACCTTTTGTGGTCGCTGGAGGAACAGGATGAAGAGCAGGAGCGTAGGGAGGGGCG
>VBOO01000078.1 GCA_005877505.1 Nitrospirota bacterium | reverse complement strand
AGACGGCGCTGCCGTTTGAGGACGGTCTGCGCTCGATTGACTGTTTTGCACAGCTTCAGGCCCGCGCTCCCCCCGTTCTCCTCTAAATCACTGCCTCCAATACAGTGTCCGATCCTCCGGATGCGTCCGCGCAGCCGGCGTCGGCCACTGGTTCAATCATTGGCGGGATGAACGGAGGAGCGCGCGATGAGCGGAAGTCTGACAAGGCTGGCGAAGACCAGCCTATGCGCTATGGCATTTGCTGCGACGACATGTGTGCATTCTGAGTCTCATGCAAGTTGCGGGTCGGCTGCGTGTTTTTTGCTGACAGGGGAGGAAGGCGCGGTTCAACTAGAAGGGAAACTGTCGGTCGGCCTTACCTATGCCTACACGATCTCAAAGCTTCAGTCGGGTACCAGCGGTTTTGTGACATCGGTTGATCAGGAAGCGCGACAACTAGTCATGAACGAACATGCCGAGCATCGGACCATCTTGGAGGTCACTACTCTTGATGTGAACTACGGTCTTACCAACAACCTGACCCTTGAGCTCCTCGTCCCATACAAGCACATCAAGCACACGCACATTATCGAACGAGGCAGCGCTGACACCCTCGGGGCGGGCGAGTATGAGGCCTTCCAGGATGCGGGGATTGGGGATGTTCGCGTCAACACGAAGTACAGTTTTCTCCCGACATTACGAAGCCTCATCGTATTCGGGTTTGGGATAGACCTGCCGACGGGGAATTCGCATGCGAACAATATCAACGGGACATTGCAGGAACCCACGCTCCAACTGGGGCATCGCACGTGGGGCATCGCGCCGTCAATTTTTCAGTCGTATGAGATCATTCCGCATGTGCTGGATCAGTTCGCCAGGGTGTCGTATCAGCACAGCTTCACCGGCCCCAATTCATACAGGTTCGGGGACGTCTACGTGGTGAGTGGCGGGCTGAATTATAAGACGCTTAAGATTCTGACCCTGACCGGTCAGTTCAACTGGCGGTACGCTGTACATGATGAGTTTACCGGGACGCTCTTCAGAGTTCCGGAACCGGGAACAACCGATATATTCCCGGGACCCCTGATCCCGGTTGACACTGGAATTAAGCGTCGGCCAGTGCCGAATACCGGCGGAACCACGCTGGCGTTTTCTCCAGGCATTTCTGTGCAGGTGCGCGACCAACTCCGGGCCTATTTCTTCGCACAGGTACCGGTAGTGCAAGATTATAACGGCGGGTTGATCCCGGATGTGAGTTACCTGGCAGGCTTGTCCATGTCCTTTTAACTGATGGGAGGCTGCTTTATGAAACGGAATGTCGCCGTCGTTCTTACGACCGCTACACTGCTGGGCCTGCTCGGCATGGCGGGGCGCCCGCCGTTGGTCGGCAGTCCCGCTCCTGAGATCGCCCTCAAGAATCTCCAAGGACACGAGGTCAAACTCTCGGACCTCCGCGGCAAGGTGGTGTTGCTGAACTTCTGGGCCACCTGGTGCAAGCCGTGCAAGGAGGAGATGCCGGCCATGCAGGCCAGCTACGACAAGCTCCGTGACCAGGGCTTCGTGGTGCTGGCCGTCAACGAACTGGAGGATACGAACAAAGTGATCGAGCACATCCGGACACATGGGCACACCTTCCTGGTGGTGATGGACCACGACAACCGTGTGGCCAACCGGTACGGCGTCGTCGGCCTGCCTGCCAGCTTCTTGATTGACCGCCAGGGCCTCGTGCGGGAGCACATCTTCGGTAATCTTCTGACTGAGCAGCGCATTGCCGAGATGGTTCATCAATATGGAGGGGCCAGCCCTATCGGTCATCTCTGATTCACATACTCTGCGGTTGAACGACCGTGCGGCTTGCGTTAGGATCGGCGCCACAAGGGGCGGAGGCATGGGTCTGAAGCGCTACGCGCTGGTGACGATTGTGGCGGCAGGGGTTGGCGTCCTCTCGACCGGAGGTGCATCCTCGGCGGCCGACGAGGCCAAGAAGTATTACAACCGGGGCATGCAGCAGGCCTCTCAGGGCAAGTACGAGGCGGCAGCCGAGTCTTTGCGCCTGGCGATTGAAATCCGTCCCAAGTTTCCCGAAGCCTACCATCTGTTGGGGATCGTGTTCGCGAATGGCCAGCACCGCCTGACCGATGCGGCCGACGCCTTCAAAAAGGCGATCGAGCTCAATCCGAGTTTCGCCGAGGCCTTCTACAACCTGGCGCTTGTCTATCAGATCCAAGGCAAGTCTGTTGAAGCGGAGCAGGAGCTGAAGAAGGCTCTGGCCATTTACCCGAGGTACGAAGAGGCGCTCTTCGCGCTGGCGCAGTTGTACGAGCGACAGCAGGTCTATGGCAGCGCCGTGTCAACCTACGCGCAGCTCCTGTCCCTGCGGCCCGATCACCAGGAAGCGCTGTACGCCCTCGGTTATCTGAACGAGTCACAGGGCAAGAGCCACGAGGCCAAGGAGCTGTTGACGCGACTGGTCAAGCTCAGGCCGGACCATGCCGACGCCCACTATTTGCTGGGGACGATCGCCGAAAAAGCGAATAGCCTGGCGGAGGCGGAACAGGAGTACAAGAAAGCCGTCGCGGCCCGGCCGGATTTCGTGGACGCACATTACAACCTTGGCTTCATTCTGAAGTCGAAGGGCGAGCTTGAGCCAGCCGCGCAGGAGTTCAAGACGACGCTCAAGCTCAAACCGGACTACGCCGATGCCTACCTGAACCTGGGGGTTGTCTATGCGCTGCAGCATCAGTTCAGCGAGGCTGAACAGGCGTATGAGGAGGCTATCCGCCTGAAGCCGACGATGGCCGAAGCCTATTACAACCTGGGAGTGTTCTACGAGTTCCACATGCGGGACACCGAGCGGGCCCTCGCGACCTACAAGAAGTATCTGGAACTGGGTGGGACGGATGAGCGCGTCCAGCGCATCGTGCGGGAGGCGAAGGGATGAGGCTGGCCACGTGGAGGGCCGCTCTGCGCCAAGAGTTCGGCCTGCCGGCCGTGCTGTCCGTGGCGCTCCATGGCCTGGTGGGGCTCGCCTTGGGCGCATTTACGCTTTCGACCCCGGTGATGCCCACGCAGCCGGAGGAACTGAAGGTAGACCTCGTGTCACTGGAACCAGCGCCGCCCGCTCCGGCCCGGTCCGTTGCCTCGTCGGCGGCCCTGGCTCCGGCTGTGCCCAACCAGCCGGTCGAGCAGGCCGCGGACCCTGCGCCGAGTTCTCGCGACCTCCCGCTGGTGCTCGCGCCTGCGGTGCCCCCGGCTTCAGCATTCCCCGAAACGGTCGCGTTCTCCGCGCCAGAGCCGGCGGAGCCGCCGCTCTCGCTGAGTGAGAGCATGGAGGCGGTGGCTCTCAGCCGTCCTCTCCCCATCACCACCTCCGGTTCCGCTCGACTGCTTCGGGACACCACGGCGGAAGCGGGCTCTGTCCGATCGAGAGTGCAGTTCGGGAATAACCCGCGCCCGGAATATCCGCGGGCGGCGCGCGAGGCCGGCTGGGAGGGGACGACCGTCTTACAAATAGTGGTCCTACCGGACGGGACCGTCGGATCGGTTACGGTCCATAGGACGTCCGGTCATGCGGTCTTGGACGCGGCGGCCCTCACCGCCGTCAAGTCCTGGCAGTTCGTCCCGGCCAGGGACGGCAATTTTCCGATCCGTAGCGTGGTGCGCCTCCCGATCCGGTTCGATCTGAAAGCGGCCGACTAACCTGCTCGGTCCGCCGTTCTCCTTTACGGCTGAAGCTGGTTGGCGATTTCGGACAGGTCCTTCGGATACAGCGCGATCTCAATGCGGCGATTTGCCGTGCGTCCTTCCTCCGTGTCGTTGCTGGCTATGGGTTTCGTGTCGGCATACCCGACCGCCGTCAGGTTGGCTCGGTCCACGCCGCCTTCTTCTATCAGATAACGAACGACGCTCGTGGCGCGGGCCGTGGACAGCTCCCAGTTGGACTGGAACCGATCTTTAAGCTTCGTCCCGATTGGCACATTATCGGTGTGCCCCTCGATCCTGATTTGCTTGTCGGTGACTTTCTTCAGAATATCACTGACCTGCTTGAGGACTTTGAGGCCGGACGGCTTTACCTTGCTCTTACCTGAGTCGAAGAGAACGCGATCCACCATGTTGATCGTCAACCGATCCCTGACTTGCTTGATCTTGATGTCGCCCTTGGCGATTTCGGCTTGCAAAGACTTGGTCAGCTCCTCGTGAGTCTTGGTCAGGCGTTGAATTTCCTCCTCCTTAGCAGCGCGGTCTTGCTCCAGGCGGGCCTTCTCCGCCCCTTCGGTCTTGAGCCGTTCGTCCTGGACAGCACGTTCCTGTTCCAGGCGAGCCTTCTCCGTCGCTTCGGTCTTGAGCCGTTCGTCCTGGGCAGCGCGTTCCTGCTCCAGGCGGGCCTTGTCTGCCGCTTCGGCCTTGAGCAGTTCGTCTTGGGCAGCGCGTTCCTGCTCCAGGCGGGCCTTGTCTGCCGCTTCGGTCTTGAGCCGTTCTTTGAGGTCCTGATCTTGCTCCGAGAGCTGCTTGACCAGCTCATTGGCGCTTGCCGTCTCGGCTTCGAGTTCGCTCGCGCGCTTCTGAAGTCGCGCAATCTCTTCTTGGGCCGTCGTCGACCCGCTCATGAGCTCCGTGACGCGGCTGTTTACATCAACCAGTTGTTTCTGAAGGCGGTCTGCCTCGGCGGCCGCCTGCTTCTTGGAACTTTCGAGCGCCTTGCGCGCCTGCTCAAGTTCTGCCAGTGTCTTTTTGTGAGTTTCTGTGCTGACACAGCCGGTCAGCAGGGCAGAACATATCCCGGCAGATATGATTACTCTCGTAACTGTGCAGATATTCATAATGTCCCCTCCTTGGTGGCCTTAGATAGTATCTGATCATGACGGATGTCAAGCCGATAATCCCGTGATCGCGTGCACTATGCAAAGGCGATGCCCATTCAGGACCAGTCGGTCGCCTTGTGTTGGTTTGTGACGATTCAGCGTTCGACCGACGGGTAGATAGGTTTTCGATCTTCTCGAAAATCTGACAGTTGATCGGTTTTTGGTACAATGCTCCCCAGCATGGCGATCACTCCCCCGCACGTTCACCAGATCAATGTCTCCGACGGGGGCGTGCCGAAGCTACCGGTGCCAGAAGCCTACATCACCGTCCAGGGGGTCGCAGGTGACCGCCAGCGGAGCGCCCAGTACCACGGCGGGGTGGATCGGGCGGTCTGCCTGTATTCACTGGAAGTCATCGAGGCCTTGCGAACCGAGGGCCATGCGGTCGCCCCTGGTTCCTGCGGTGAGAACCTCACGCTCGCGGGACTGGGCTGGGCCCGGCTGAAACCTGGGGACCGCTTGCGCATCGGCACGGACGTGCGGCTGGAGGTGAGCAGCTACACTGTTCCCTGCAAACAGAACGCGCGATGGTTTGTAAAGAAGGACTTCATGCGTATGTCCCATAAGAAGCATCCCGGTTGGAGCCGGCTTTACGCGCGGGTGCTGGCTGAGGGCAAGGTGCGGCGGGGGGACTCGGTGACAGTGGAGGAGGACAATGGAGCGGGTCCTTGAACCGGAATTGATGGACGACCCCGTGCAGGCTCTGGCCTACGCCCGCGCCGACTTCGAAGAAGAGAACCAGGGGTTCGTTGATCGGTTCGTGGAGTTCTATCCGGAATTCAAGGCAGGGCATGTGCTGGACCTGGGCTGCGGGCCCGCCGACATTCCAATCCGGCTTGCACGCAAGCTCCCTGAGTCCCGGATCACCGGCGTGGACGGCTCGGCGCCCATGATCGCCATTGGCCAGGAGGCGATCCGCGCGGCCGGCCTGGCGGATCGCATCGCGCTCCGGTGCGAGCGGTTCCAGAACATCGTCCTTTCGGAACGGGCCGATGCCGTGATTTCAAACAGTCTCCTGCACCATGTCCCGAACCCATTGCAGTTCTGGTATGAGGTCAAGAAACTGGCAAGACCCGGTGCCGTGGTGCTGGTGATGGACCTGCTCCGTCCCGAGTCGGAGGAGGCGGCGCATGCCCTCGTGGACAAATACGCCGCGGATGAGCCGGCGGTCCTCCGGCGCGATTTCTATAATTCCCTCTTGGCGTCCTTCACGGAGGACGACGTGGCGGCTCAGTTGGCCGAGATGAATTTAACCCGGCTCCTCATCGACGTTCCGGATGACCGCCACTGGATCGTCGGCGGCCGGCTCACCTAGCCCGGTTTATCCATGAATACCTACTGCGGCAGCCGATCCTCTCGCGGGGTTGCCCATTGCTCTTCTAATTGCAATGGGCCATCGGCTCTTCTCCTCGACGTACCCATGACCCGTTGCATCTCGGGGAGCAACGGGTGCCCCGCTTCGGTCTCGACAGCCTCGCTACGGCATCCATGAATAATCCGGGCTCGTTGGCTAGCTCGTTAAAATGGAGGCTGGTGGGCATAGGCGTGGTTGCGGTACTTGTCTGTCCAATTGCAGCCTTGGCGCTGGAGTTCTCGGCGGAGCAGACGACCCGGAACGGTTCGCAGTCGGTGACAGGGAAGATTTATTTTCAGGCCGATCGATGGCGGGTGGAGATGGCGAGCCCGGACGGCCCGAAAGTCGCCATCCATCGCCTCGATAAAGCTGTCACGTGGCTGCTGTTGCCCAACCACACGTATGTCGAGATGCCTTTACGGTTCGATCAGCTCCCCCAGTGGGCCCCGCAGATCCAAGGCGAGGTGGGCCGAAGGTTGATGGGAACCGAGCAGGTGGGCGGGCGCAAGACCGAGAAATATGAAGTCACCGTGGAGGTAAAGGGCCAGAAAAAGGTCCTGTACCAATGGATTGCTCCCGACATCAAGTTTTCCATGAAGACCGCCAGCGCTGATGGAAACTGGGAGAGCGTGTACTCGTATGTCACCTTAGGGCGTCAGCCCGCCCATCTCTTTGAGATCCCTGCCGGCTATGCCAAGGTGTCGATGAAGCCCTGACGCCCTTGTCGTCGATGACAGACCCGAGGTACAATTTTGCGCGATGAGCCCATTCCCTTCTCGTAGGTCGGGCAACTGGCCGCCCATCGATCCAACCAGTGGGCCGGCGCAGCGAGCTGCACAACCGCAAGAGCAGTTCCAATCGTTTAGAGCGTCCTCGCTCTACTGCCCGCAATGTCGGCAGGCGACGCCTGTCCGTGAGCGCCTCCTGCTGGTCATTCCTGATGGCAACCTCTACGAATATCTCTGTGTGAATTGCGGCACCTCCACCGGCTCCAAGACGGAAAAAGAGCACGCAAACGTGCGTATCTTGTTCTGACCCGAAGGAATGGGCCCTCAGCTTCTTCTCGCCTTGCACTCCGCGCTTGCCGCGCAGTACGCTATAATCTAATGTAGTTCCGATCGTCTCTTCGGTGGATGCGTTATCCACGAGGCGTTTCGATGCCTACCCTGCATATTCACACGACTCCCCCTGGGCCCCGCGCCCGGATGGTCCTGCGACGATGTGAACGGTATGTCGCTCCGTCCGCGACTCAGTCCTATCCGTTGGTGGTGGACCATGCCGCCGGTTGCCACGTCTGGGATGTGGACGGGAACTGCTACCTGGACTTCACGGCTGGCATCGCGGTCAGCGCCGCCGGACATGGTCACAAGCACGTGGTCGGCGCGATTACAGCCCAGGTTGACCGGCTCATCCATTTTTCCTTCGCGGACTTCTTCTACCCGTCCTATGTCCGGATGGCCGAGCGGCTGGCCGAGCTGGCTCCCGGTCGAGAGCCCAAGCAGGTGTACCTTTGCAATTCGGGCGCGGAGGCGATCGAAGCCGCGATCAAGCTGGTGCGTCACGCGACACGGCGGCCATATATCCTTGCCTTCTACAACGCCTTCCACGGGCGCACGCTCGGGGCTCTCTCCCTGACCGCCAGCAAGCCGGTCCAGCGCCGAGGGTTTGCGCCGTTGCTGCCAGGCGTCTTTCATGCGCCGTACCCTGATCCGTACCGGAGCCGCGGCGACGATCCAGCCGAAGAGTGTCTTGACCATATCGAGAATGTGCTATTCCGGACCGTCCTGCCGCCGGAGGAGACGGCCGCCGTCTTTGTCGAGGCGATTCAGGGCGAAGGCGGGCTGCTCGTGCCGCCGGACCATTTCCTGACCGGGCTCCGCCGCCTCTGCGAGCGCCACGGGATCTTACTGGTGGACGACGAGGTACAGACCGGCATGGGGCGGACTGGGAAATTCTTCGCGATCGAGCATGCGGGCGTGGTGCCTGACGTCATCTGCTTGGCCAAGGCGGTGGGCGGGGGCTTGCCACTGGGGGCTGTCATTGTCCGCAAGCGGGTCATGACGTGGGAGAGAGGCTCGCACACGTCCACCTTCGGCGGCAACCCGGTGGCCTGCGAAGCGGGTCTGGCCACTATCGAGGTCATCGAAAAAGAAGGGCTCATGCGGAACGCCACCGAGCAGGGCACGTATGTCCAGAAGAGTCTGCGTCGGCTGCAGCAGAAGTGCCGGTCGCTGGGTGACGTGCGCGGCCGCGGCCTGATGATTGGACTGGAGCTCGTGCGCGACCGACGGACCAAGGAGCCGGACGAGCGCGCGCGCGACCACGTTGTGCAGGAAGCCTTCCGGCGAGGGCTCCTCCTGCTCGCGTGCGGCAGGAATGTGATCCGAATCAGTCCCCCGCTGTCCATCACTCGCGAGGAAGTGGATCAGGGGCTGGCGGTCCTGGAAAAGGTGCTGTTATGAAGACACTGGTGAAGAACTTCATCGGAGGCAAGTGGGTTGGGGCCCATGCGGGGCGGACCTTTGACAGCCGGGACCCGGCCACTGGCGAGGTGGTCGGGCGGTGTGTGGATTCGGGACCGGAGGACATCGACGAGGCGGTGAAGGCCGCGGCCGAGGCCTTCGAGGGGTGGCGCCGCATGCCCGCCCCGCGGCGCGGGGAGATCCTGTTCCGCGTCGCCGAGCGGCTGATGCGGGACAAGGAGACTTTGGCGCGCACCGTGACCCGCGAGATGGGAAAGGTGCTGGCCGAGGCGAAGGGGGACGTGCAGGAGGCGATCGACATGGCCTACTACATGGGGGCTGAAGGGCGGCGCCAGTTCGGCCTCGTTGTACCGTCCGAGCTGCCGGACAAGTCAGCTCTGTGCGTGCGGGAACCGGTGGGAGTCGTCGGCTTGATCACGCCGTGGAATTTCCCCATCGCCATCCCTTCCTGGAAGACCTTCCCGGCGCTGGTCCTGGGCAACACGGTCGTGCTGAAGCCGTCCCCGGAGACGCCGGTCTCGGCCTCGCTTTTCGTCAAGGTCTTGGAAGAGTGCGGGCTGCCGCCTGGCGTGGTGAACCTGGTGCTGGGAAGCGGCCCCGATCTGGGTGCGGCGCTCGTGCGCCATTCGAACGTGGCGCTGATCTCGTTCACGGGCTCGACGGCAACCGGCGACCAGGTGGCCACGGAAGCCGCCGCGCGCCACAAGCGGGTGGCGCTGGAGATGGGCGGCAAAAACGCCATACTGGTCATGGAAGATGCCGACCTGGACCTGGCCGTAGACGGCATCACCTGGAGCGCCTTCGGGACGACGGGCCAGCGCTGCACGGCCTGCAGCCGGCTTCTCGTCCACCGGGAGGTGAAGGAGCGGCTGACGCGGATGCTGCTCAACCGGATGGCGAAGCTGACCGTGGGCAATGGCTTGAGGCCCGGCGTCGAGATCGGCCCGCTCGTCAATCGGGCGCAGATGGAACGGGTGCAGCAGTACGTGCAAGTGGGCATACAGGAAGGTGCGCGGCTTTTGACGGGGGGCAAGGCGCTGACCGACGGCGAGTACGCGAAGGGGCATTTCTTCGCCCCGACGCTCTTCGATCAGGTGAAGCCCACGATGCGGATTGCTCAGGAGGAGATCTTCGGGCCGGTGCTGGGCGTGATCGAAGTCAAGGATCTCGAGGACTCCATTGCGATCAACAACAGCGTCGAGTACGGGTTGTCCACGGCGGTCTACACGCGGGATATCAACCGGGCGCAGCGCGCCATGCGTGATATCCGGACGGCCATCGTGTACATCAACGCCGGCACGATCGGCAGCGAAGTCCATCTACCCTTCGGCGGGATGCGACGCACCGGCAATGGCCATCGCGAAGCCGGCCAGGCGGCGCTCGACACGTTCAGCGAGTGGAAAGCGATCTACGTGGATTACAGCGGACGTCTTCAACGGGCGCAGATTGACAAAGACTGAAACACAGAACGGAGCAAACCATGGAACGGGGTGTGGCATTGGAAGCGGTCATTGATGGACTCCTCAAGGACTACCTGTCGCGCAATTTGGCGGCGCGAGTCCTGCAAGCGGCGCTGGACGAGGTGGGCGTCGGCTTTCGGCCGGTGGTGGACCATCTCACGATCCGGACGCTGGACATTGATCGTCGCGCGGAAGAGTTTCTGGGGCTCGGGTATGGCTATGCGGAAACCTTGAACTACGACGACTGGTTCGCCAAGGTGTACAGGGCCCCGGGATTCCCGCCCCTGTTCATCGACCAGGCCTATCCGGACGCGCGCGGGGCCACCAGCATCATCCCCGGCTGGGTGGCCAGGTTCGGCGACCGGACCCTGCACCATGTCGCTGTTCTCGTGGGAGATATCGAATGGGCTATCCACCGGCTCAAGGCGCAGGGGGTGATCTTCACGGGAGACATCGTGGGAATGCGCGGCGGGCCCCTGCGCCAGATCTTCACGGCGCCCGAGCGGGTGGACGGAGACGCCTTCTCGGTTCTCGAGCTGACCGAGCGCCATCACGGGTTCCTGGGCTTCTCCCCTCCCCAAGCCAACGCGCTCATGCGATCCACGGTCGGCACCGGCTAGCGTTTTCCGCTTGTCTAATCCGGACGGGGTTTTGTATAATCCCGCGTTGTTCACGCAGCAAGGGGTCGTTATCAAGGAGGGAGTGACTGTGAAAGGGACGTGGGCTTTTTTGCAGACTTGCTTGGTGTTTCTGTGCACCGTCGCCGTCGCGTTGGCCCAGGAAGCCGGGAAAGCGGAAGTCAAAGAAGATCCGTATGGGCCGATTTATTACATCTGGTACACGCTGATCGCGGTCATCTTGGCCTGGGGCGTGTACGACTCGTTCTTCCGTCCGGTCGACTGACAACCAACAGACCAGCAGGCATGCGGCCCCATAGTTCCGGAATGGAGCTTATGGGGCCCGGCTGATCGTCGGGTCGTAGAGGATCTGGATCGTATTGCCGTCCGGGTCGGCGAGGTAGCACGAATAGCTGCCGTCCCGGTGTCGTTTCGGGGCGGTGAGAATCTTCGCGCCGTTCAGCTTCGCCCACTCTGCCCAGGCGTCCACCACTTGCTGGCTGCCCGCAATGAAACCGAAGTGATCGAGGGAAGACCAGCGCGATTGCGCCGGATCGGGGTCGCCAGGAGAGGGGGCCTCGTGCAGCGCGAGATTGTCGGTCCCCGAACTCAGGTAGCAGTTCTGCGGGTCTGGTTCCCAGACGACCTTCATGCTGAAGACGCGTTGGTAGAAGTCCTTGGCCCTCCGGATGTCCCGTACCCGGAGGGCCAGATGTCGTAATCCTTGCAGCGGCGGACAACCCTTTTCCATCACGACTTCCTCGCAGGAACATTCGCCTCGTATAGAGTGAGCGTATCATATAGGATTGAATTCACCGTGAGAAGTCTCTAGCATAATGAATCTCGGGAGAAGGGCATGCAGGACTGGAGTCGGCCAGACCCTCTGACGCGCGACCTGATTCACCTCATCAACGCGCGACGGCACGATCATTGGGATGTGGACGCCGCGCTTGACACCCTCACCGAGCTGATCCAGCAGGGACGCGAGGAAGAGATCCTGACAGTGCTGGCGGCGCTCGACGAAGACATGGCCGAGTGGCTCTTCGACCTGGTTGCCGAGGCCGCGTCGACCACGGTATGGGGCGAAGGGGAGGAAGAAACGCAGGGAGGCTCGTTGCTGACGATCGCCCTGCCGCTCCAGGCGAGCTTTGAACAACCTCTGCGTCTGACCGTGAATCAGGAAGAGACGGCGGCATTGCTGCGACGATATCTGCATCTGTCGCAGGAGAGCCATGTTGTGGTGGAGCCGAAACTCCTGACTGACACGACGCTGGAGCGCTTGTCCCTGCAGGGGCTGTATGCGCATGTCGAGACGGTGTTCAACGGAACGCGGAGCCGGCCGGTCGCGGCGCGCCTGCATACGCCCATGGAGCACACGGTCTACTTGATGTTCGGCGTGCGTGAGGAAGGGGAGCCGACGTTGCCCCAGGAACTAGGGCCAGAGGAGCAGGAAGGGGTGCTGCAAGGCTTGCGGGCCCAGTGCGGTGATTTGGCGCCGGCGCCGCATCTGCTGGAAGCGCCGGTGTATGCGGCCTATGCGCTGTTTGACGCGAAGAATTCAGTTGGCCTTCAGCGGCTGGCGGACGAGACGATCGCGGTGTGGCGGGAACTGACTCCCACTGTGCGCGGGCGGGTGATCGTCCACTTGCACACGCAGTGCGGCAACGGCGTCTACATGCCGGTCTGGACGGATCTCCTCGATCCGGGGGTAGGGGAGGAAGCCGGGCCGATATGGACGTCTCCGGACGTGTGGGTGTTCACCGCCGATCTGCCGATCGAATGGCCTGGCGAGGTCCTGACGAACCGCTTGCTCGCCGAAGGGTGCACGCGCTTCGAGAACCATATCGTCGAGGCGCCTGACAACTAACCATCCTTATTTTCTCTCCTTGAGCAGGTCCCGCATCGGTTCGAGCAGGTCTGCCGGGATTTCGAGGTTCCCGTAACCTGTGCCGACCAGAAGCTGCGGCTTTGCCTCACCATGGAAGTCGCTGCCTCCCGTGACGAGGAGGCCCTGCTCCCTGGCGATGCTGCGGTAACGTTCGGTCTGCTGCCGGTTGTGACTGCTGTAAAACGTTTCGATGCCCATCAAGCCGACACCCTTGAGCGTCGCGCAGAGTTGTTCAAAGGGCTCCTTGAGACGCGAGGTGTAGACGGGATGGGCCAGGACAGGGATCCCGCCTATCTGCCTAATCAGCCCGATTGCTTCCTCTGGCGGAGGGAGCCGGCGCGAAACATAGGCCGGACCGTCGTCGGCCAGGTAGCGGTCGAAGGCCTCTGAGACGCTCCGGACATAGCCTTTGCGCAGGAGCACCTGCGCGATGTGCGGCCGGCCGACCGTTGCAGTTCCCGCAAGGGCCTTCACTTCCTCGTAGGTGATGTCGCAGCCAAGTTCTTGCAGCCGCCGCACGATGACGGGGTTGCGATCCTCGCGGCTCGCCGAGTATCTGGCCAAGGCGGGCCACAGGCGAGGGTCCTCTGGGTTGATGAAGTAGCCCAGGATGTGCAGCTCGGTCTGTCCATAGAGACAACTGATTTCGATCCCAGGGATGATCTCCACTCCGAGGCGCTCACCTTCGGCAATCGCTGGGGACAAGCCGGCGATGGTATCATGGTCGGTAACGGCCAGTGTCGTAACCCCCTGACTCTTGGCGAGGCGCACCAGTTCTTCGGGCGTGAGACTGCCGTCAGAAGCGGTGGTGTGAGCATGCAGGTCGATCCGTGGCAAGGGTGCGAGGACCTCTCCCGTGAGCGACGATAGGCTTGAGACCGTTCCGTGTCCCTATTGCCAGGGCATCATATTGGTCGGCGTCAAGCGTTGTAAATACTGTCATGTCGACTTGGCGGATTTGTGGCCCAAAGAAGACACGGACAGGGGGCCAACGAAGAACCCGCTGCTGGCTACGATCCTGAGCGTTGTCTGTCCCGGCTTGGGCCAGTATTACTGTGGGCGCAGCGACAAGGCGACCATGTTCGTCTTTGCATTCGTGGTCTTTGTCGGACTTTTCTATTGGCTGACTTTCCCATGGGTCCTTGTGGCCGTGTGGGCTGGCGTTGATGCATTCCGCGAAGCTAGACGCACCAGATGAATCCCCCGTTAATCGTTAAACGTTATCCGTTAATCGGAAGATCCCTCCTGAACCTACATTTAACGCTGGCGCCCACGGTTTGGCGGAGAGGGCGGGATTTGAACCCGCGACAGAGCTTTTGGCCCTGTGACGGTTTAGCAAACCGTTGCCTTCGGCCACTCGGCCACCTCTCCACCGAACTTGTTGGGCCAGGCCTTTCGATCAAATAGGCCTGGATATTCAATACCTCCAGTGGTCTTCGTGTCCTCCAGTGATCCTGCCACTGCTGGAACCGGCATTTCGATCAAATATGCCGGATGCTCAATACCTCAAGTAGCCTTCTAAAGGAACTTCCGCTCCATTCAACTGCGGGAATTCTGACTTCCTTAGTTAAGTTGTCTATCGCCTAGGAGTCAAGGAAAATCTCGAAAGGCAAGGACGCCAGGTGTGGCGGAGGGGGTAGGATTCGAACCCACGGAAGGCACGAGGCCTTCAACGGCTTTCAAGGCCGCCGCTTTCGTCCACTCAGCCACCCCTCCGCGCCTGCAATATCACAGAGTTAGCGGATGGAGTCAACGGCTGACCGGCCTACTGCGCCCGTTTGCGATTCCGCCACTCCCAGGGCGGGATCGGGTTCTTATCGGCCCACAGCCCGCGCTTGGCCCGTCGCGCCTCGCTCTCCAGCTTTCGCAACACTTCGTCACGGGGTGCGTATTTCCGGTACCACCACGCCCAGCCAGCCTTGACCAATTCTCGGCCAAGGTTCGTGCCGTCCGGCAAGATCACGTCGCCGACCGTCAGTCCGTCCTGGCCGAGGCCGTGGGTCCGGACGGTCACGTCCTTCCCGTACACCATCGCTGCGGTGAACCGTTTCGCAGGGGTCCCGAAGGGCTGGCCCTCTTCCGGACAGTCGACGCCGTACAACCGAATCCGCTCCGCCACACCCTTGTGCAGGACTTTGATCGTGTTGCCGTCTGTAATGGTCACGACGCGGCCACTAAACTCGTCGGCGAGAGCGCCGCCAGGCAGGGAGACTAGGAGCGCGAGGAGGAGGAGAACGAGGAGACGAATGCGGTAGGTTGCGGGAGCTTCCCTTATGCCGTCGTCTTCCTTAAGTGATTGCATTCCAGACCCGGCTAGCTAGACCCTTTGGCGATCCGTTCCGGCCCTCCCATGTAAGGACGCAGAGCTTCCGGGACGACCACCGACCCATCGGGCTGCTGGTAGTTCTCGAGGATCGCCACCAGCGTCCTTCCAACCGCCAACCCTGAGCCGTTCAGAGTGTGGACGAACTCGGATTTCCCGTCGGCCTTTTTGTACCGAATGCCGGCCCGTCGAGCCTGGAACGCCTCGAAGTTGCTACAGGAGGAGATCTCGCGGAACGTGCCCTGAGCGGGAAGCCAGACTTCGATGTCGTATGTTTTGGCCGCGGCGAACCCCATGTCTCCAGCGCACAAGGTCACGACGCGGTAGTGCAGGTTCAGTCGTTTGAGAACCTCCTCGGCGTGACCCGTCAGACGCTCGAGGTCGTCATAGGAGCGTTCCGCACGGCTGAACATGACCAACTCGACCTTGTTGAACTGGTGCTGTCTGATGAGGCCGCGGGTATCCTTCCCGTACGACCCGGCTTCGCGCCGGAAGCAGGGGGTGTACGCCGCGTACTGGAGCGGAAGCACGGCCTCGCGGAGCGTTTCTTCCCGGTGCAGGTTGGTTAGCGGCACTTCGGCTGTCGGGATGAGGAAGTAATCGTCATCGCGAAGGCGAAAGAGGTCGCTCTCGAACTTCGGGAGTTGGCCGGTTGCGGTCATGCTGGCCCTGTTCACGAGGAACGGAGGAAGGATTTCCTGATACCCGTGCTCGGTAGTATGCAAGTCCAGCATGAAGTTAATCAGCGCCCGTTCCAGGCGCGCGCCCGCGCCGCTGTACACCGCGAACCT
>VBOO01000303.1 GCA_005877505.1 Nitrospirota bacterium | reverse complement strand
ACGTACAGCGGAATGCCGCGCGTATCCTTGGGGTCCGGCCGCGGGTCCAGCGGCGCCATGTCCACGCGGAAGGGAATTGTCTGGGGCTTGGCCGGGAGCTCCTTCTGGATCTGCTTCTCGAACTGCTCGCGGCTCGGAAAATCCATCCCGCGCTCCTGGCCCTTCTCCTTCAGCACCGTGTTGTAGGCCATCTTCCACTTCACATCACGGCCCAAGACGAGCGCCCACTCCTCCCCAAGCCGCCGCTGCGCTGCCTGGCGGGACTTTCTCCAGCCCCGGACCGTTTCCAGCAGCGACCAGTCGGTCAGATTCAGGTACTCCTCCATCTTCGTGCGCGGGTCGTACGGGAAAACAAGCCGCATCGTGTCGCCGAAGATCTCGCGCAGGTGGATGTCGATGGCCCGCGTGGTGCGGTGGTAGTATACGTTGGAGTACAGGTACATCCGCGTGTTCAGGAACATCTGCAGGGCCGGCAGGCCGGTCTTATGGATGGTGAAGCCTTTCGACGTGATCATCGTGTAGTGGATGAGCCGGCTCAGGTCCACCGGTCCTACGGCCACGCCGCACATGTAGGAGTCGCGCAGCACGTAGTCTAGGTTGTCGCCGGTGTAGCTGCCGGAGATGACCGGCTGCAGAAAGTTGAGCCACCGCGGCATCCGCGAGATGTCCTTGGTTTTGTCCTTCAAAATGAGATGGGCGATCTGGTCAGGGTCCAACTCTTCGCCGTCAGCGAACGGCCCGGACGGGCTCCGCCGGATCCTGCGGATGATCGGCCCGAGATGCTCTCGGATGATGAGCTGGCCGAGCCTTTCATGGGTGAGGCCGAACGCTTTTAGAAAATTATCGTCGAAGAAATGGCAGAACGGGCCGTGCCCGATGTCGTGGACGAGCGCGGTGACGCGCAACATCTCTTCGATGTAGTTAGCCGACGGCGCGTCGGGGACGACCTTCTGCAGGAAGGGGTAGAGATGCCGGGCGAACCGGCCGGCGACGTGCATGGCGCCGAGCGAGTGGACAAACCGGCTGTGTTCGGCCGACGGGTAGACCCACCGGGCGCTCTGGAGCTGAAAGATGTAGCGCAGCCGCTGGCCCCAGGGCGAATCGATCAGGTCCTTCTCGGTCGCCTCCCGCGGCGCGACGCGCACCTTATCCGCGGCAGGGACGGCGTAGGGGACGGTAAAGGTGATGTACTCATGGATTGGGTCGGCGATGAGCGCCGAGCCGTCGTAATGGGATTTGCCCAGCGAGGGACGAGGATTCACCTCGGAATCCTAGCATGATGGAGGTGGGGGGGCAAGGTGCCTGGTCCTCGCTTTGTGCGCACGAAATCGCAGAATGGCCTGGTAGGCGATGATGTATGCAACCCCTGTGGCGATGATCCCCGTGACAAGGTGCCCCAGGGCAAAGGGGAGCAGGTAGGGCCTAAATTGACGCCAAAGCATCAAGAATTGGTCCCACAGCATTCGAGACGCAAAATCATTCCAATCAATCGCTGGAGCGGGGCCGACCGGAACCAGGAGCAAACCGACACCCATGGTGCTTCCGATAATCGGTAAGATTGTCCAGGGATTATTGATGAAAGCGCCCGCGAGGACGGCGACAAGATTCAAGCGGAACGCCCATGCACAAAAGAGGGCGGTGAGGGTGTGGAGACCGTACGTCGGCGAAAACGCGATGAAGGTCCCCAAGGCGAAGGCCAGGGCGGTTCGTTGCGGCGAATCGCCGAGATGGAGGATGTGGCGGAACTTTTCTTTCAGGGTGTTGTAGGAAATCATCCGAGTCGGTGCTCGTACCCCGTGGCGGTCAGGGGGCTAGCGGAGCCGTCGACGCCAATGAGCCGGAGCCCCTGGCGTCTCGGCGTGATTTGGCCGATGGGGGTGGCCCGCAGCACTTGCCGGCGGATGAGCGAGTCCACGCGGGAGACTTTCGCGGGCGGCACGGTGAAGAGGAGCTCGTAGTCTTCTCCTCCGCTGAGCGCGTAGGCGATGGGATCCCGCTTGTGAGCCTGAGCATGCGCGAGGAGGTGCGGTGAGAGGGGGAGCTTTCGCGCATCGATGAGACACCCCACGCGGCTCTCTTCGCAGATATGGCGGATGTCGCCGGCGAGGCCGTCGGATACGTCGATGGCCGCGGAGGCCAGCCGGCCGTCGGCCAGAATCCTCCCTTCGATGAGGCGGGCGGTTGGCATCAGATGACGCCTTATCAGATAGACCAAGTCCCCCCCACCCTCACCCTCCCCCTCGAGGGGGGAGGGATGGGTGGGGGTGGTCTTCACTGCTCGGGACTTTTTTCTTCGTCGCAGTAAGATTTCCAACCCCGCTTGTGCGTCGCCCAGCGTGCCGGTCACGTAGAGGCGGTCGCCCGCGCGAGCGCCGGACCGCCGGAGCACACCCCGTGGGGCGGAGTCGCCCAGCACCATCACCGCCAGGAACAGATCGGTGCGGGAAGCGGACAGGTCCCCGCCGACCACTGCCACGCCGGACGGATAGCACGCGGTATGGATCCCCTCATACATCGCTTCGACATTGCGGGAAGTCTCCCGAGGGGTCAATGCCAGCGCGATGAGCAGAAACCGGGGGACGCCACCCATGGCCGCGATGTCGCTAAGATTGGCCATTGCGGCCTTGTAGCCGAGCTGGCGATAGCTGGCGAACGTCAGGTCGAAGTGGATACGTTCGGCGAGGAGATCGGTGGTGGCCAGGATGACGCGGCCGGGCCGCGGCTTCAAGACGGCGGCGTCGTCCCCGATGCCCGCGAGGACGGACGCCTGCACGCCGCGCGGGATTGCTGTCGCCCGACGGAGGTACCGGATCAGTTCGAACTCGCCGATCCGGCTCTGGCGCATCAGTGGCGTTTGGACGGGGCAGCGGCGACGGGAGGCCGGCTCATCGTCGAGCGGCGGGACGGGACAGCCGCCTTGGCGTGAGCGCCGCGGCGAGCCGGCGCGCGGCGTAGGGCCGAGCCGAGGACCTCGTCCATCGTTTCGGCGAAGATGAAGGTCATTCCCTTGAGGAGATGTTTGGGGATGTCCGCGAGGTCTTTCTCGTTCTTCTTGGGCAGGATCACCGTGAAGATGCCGACCCTCTTGGCCGCCAGGATCTTCTCCTTGAGCCCGCCGATCTGCAGGACCCGCCCACGCAGCGTGACCTCTCCGGTCATGGCGAGGTCGTGGCGCACCGGCGTGTTGGTGAGGGCGGAGGCGAGCGCGGTGGCCATGGTGATTCCCGCGGAAGGCCCGTCCTTCGGGATGGCGCCAGCCGGCACATGGATGTGGATGTCGTGCTTGGCGAAGACGCCCGGCTTAATCCCCAATTGCCGGTCCCGCGAGCGGACATAGCTCAACGCGGCCTGGGCCGACTCTTTCATCACATCGCCGAGGTGTCCTGTCAGCGTCAGGGCGCCTTTCCCTTTCACGATCGTCGCCTCGATGTGAATGATGTCCCCGCCCGACTCGGTCCAGGCCAACCCCGTGGCCACCCCGACGAGGTCTTTCTTCTCGTCGCTCTCGCTGTGGTGCTTGGGCACGC
>VBOO01000077.1 GCA_005877505.1 Nitrospirota bacterium | reverse complement strand
GCAATCGCCCGGCTCCGAAAACCAGAAGCGAGGTGAAGGCGATGAAGAGACTACTGCTACTCCTACTCTTGGCGGCGTCCGTGGGCGGGACCGTGACGCCGGTTTTCAATTTCCTTGGATTTGGTCCAGCAACCGCCTACGGGCAAGACGACGACGACCAAGGTGAGGACGACGACGACCAGGGTGAGGACAACGACGACCAGTAAGCTGTTGAACTCGGTCACCCACACGGGCATCGGGGCCACTCTCGACGCCCGTGAGTATGTTGACCGACCGAGCGGCGAGCCCGCCCGCCGCCAGGCTTGTCGCAGCGGCGAATCCGCGATTGCAGCAGAAGCGTTCATGAATAATGCGGACTAAGATCACCTCCAACAGCAACAGGACCAACTCCGCCAGCGCGTCGAGAACCTCGAACGGAAGTCAGAGAACTAGGTTTGTTGTTCTCTTGCCCTTCCGATGGAGGGGCGGGATGTATCCCGCCCGTTCTTCGTAGGGGCACGGCGCGCCGTGCCCCTACATAACCGTTCTTAGAACACATCGAATTTTAATTTAACCCGAGCGGCTGGCAGTCCGCTGTAGCGTCTTGTTGGGCGATGTCATCGGTCGAGCTTCGCTTTGTCCCGAAGAATCTTGTCGCGGATCTCCCGAACGACCTCGCCGAAGGCCCTGTTCAGATTCGTACCTATCGCGAACTGGCGATTGTTGTATAGCGTATAAACTCCGCCGAATTCCGAAGAGGCTTCGTAACGACCTATCGCCTTCCCAACCGGCGTGCTTAGTGTGATGAGGAGCTTTACCTCTCCACTATCGAAGCAGCATGGAAGACCGAGGAACCAGAGGAGATCGATCGGAATTGTGAACCACAAGGCCCCCGACTTTCCATAGAAGCGCCTGATCTCTCCTGAAAGGACGAGATCGGGGTGTTCTGAACTCTTGGTCACCTCGTTAAATACCTTGTTTCGCTGAAGGTCATCGACCAAGGCGTTCGTCACGAGAGTGCTTAACGTTCCCGCAATCGCTCCGGGTTCAGTCGCTGAGACACCGAAGAAGCGGCGCTCGTGGTCTTCTCTCGGGGTTTCGTCGATGAGTTCCTCCACGAGTAGCCTTCCCTTGATTGTCTGCGGGCTCCGATCGAGCGAGAGTGTAGGGGTGTACGCAATAGACATGCATCCCATGACTCCCGAGAGACAGAACGCGACTACTACAAGATGAACCGGCTTAGACAAGCCCACGCCAATCACAATGAACTCCTAATCAGACCCATCCTCCAGCAGGTGGATCGCAAAGGAGTGGCAGTGAAGAAGAATCCCCTCACCCCCACCCTCTCCCCCGCTTGGGGGCGAGGGAAATCTATGACCCCTCTCCTTCGGTAGGGAGAGGGTAGTTGGGTTACCACCGGATCAAGGCGGTGGCCCAGGTAAGCCCGCCGCCGATCGTCGCCAAGCAGACGAGATCGCCCGTCTGCACCTTGCCGGCCCGCACGGCCGCGTCCAGCGTCAGCGGGAGCGACGAGGACGAGGTATTCCCGTACCGCTCAATCAGATTGAACGTCCGCGACGACTCAATGCCCAGCCGCTTCCATACTTTCTCCAGCAGCCGCCCGTTGGCCTGATGAAAGAGGAAGCAGCGGACGTCGGGCACGGTGACTCCATGTTCCTTTAAGGTCTCCGACACGGCCCTCTCCAGACGGCGCACCGCCACGCGAAACAGGCTGGGGCCCTCCATGTGGATCGCATGGAGTCCTTCGGCCACGGTCTTCTCGGACGGAGGCAGACGGGAACCGCCCGCGCGGATCTGGATCAACTCCGCCTGGGTACCATCCGACCGTAACGAGACCGACAAGATTCCATGGCGCTCATCACCCGGCGCCAACACCGCAGCCCCTGCCCCGTCCCCAAACAGGATCGCCGTGCTGGGCTCGTTGTAATTAAGGAAGCGTGACTTCACTTCGGCCGCCGCGACCAGGACCCGACGGGCCTGGCCCAGCCGGATCAAGTGATCACCGACCGACAACGCATAGAGAAACCCTGAACAGGAGGCCGCAAGGTCGAAGGCGAAGGCCCGCTTTGCGCCCAGCAACCGCTGCACGTGGCAAGCCGACGCGGGCATCGGCGTATCCGGCGATGTCGTGGAGAGGATGATGGCATCGAGGGCGTTGGCCCCCACGCCCGCCGCGTCAAGCGCCTCGGATGCGGCTCGCCATGCCAGATCAGCAGTGGCCTCATCCGGCCCCGCCCACCGGCGCTCTCTAATGCCGGTCCTCCGGTAAATAGCCGATGGGCTCATCCCCGTCAGGCGGGCCAGCTCTTCGTTCGGGACGACCCGTGGCGGGACATACCCGCCCGTTCCGACGATCCGCGACCGCAGCGTCATAGGGTCTTTCCAGGCATCAAGGACAGGAGATTATAGGAACCGGCCTCACAGGGTGTCAATTTGCCCTTGATTTCCGAATCGTTGTTTGATATAAGACTTACCCGTATGCGCGTTTACGTATCCCTCACCGCGAGCGTGCTGGCCGGCCTCCTCGTCGGGTGCTCCCCCGCGTCCAAGGCTCCGCAGTCCAAGGATGCCGCGATCCCTGTGCCCGACGCCGACGAGCAGGTACTGAAGTCCGACCCCATCGAGCGCAACTACGATCCGCACGTCATCATGAAGCGAGCCGAAGCGTTCTTCGAGAAGGAAGACTACGCCGAGGCCGTCGTCGAGTACCAGCACTTCCTGGATCTCCATAAGGCGCACTTGCTGGCCCCGTACGCCCAGTATCGCCTGGGGCTCAGCCATTACAAGCAGGTCACGACCCTGGACCGGGATCCGGAGCACGTTCGTCAGACCATTGACGCGATGGAGAAGCTCTTGAAGGAGTATCCGGGCAGCGCGTACGAACTGGACGCCCACGCGAGAATCAAGGAAGGACGCGCGCACCTCGCCGCCTACGAAATCTACGTGGGCAAGCACTACTATCGCCAGGCCGCGTACCTCGCCGCGCTGCATCGGTTTGAGCGTGTGCTCGCCCAGTACCCCGACCTAGACGATTCAGCCGAAGCCCATTACTACCTGGCCAAGACGTACAAGGACCTCGGCGCGCAGGAACGCGCGGTGGAACACTTGAGCGTCTTGCTGACCCACTACCCCAAGGCCAAGATCCGGAAAGAAGGGCAGGCGCTGCTGGCCTCGCTGAACGGCAAGGCCGCTTCGATGCTGGTAACCGCAGACGCTCCCTCGCCCCCGTCCACGACGTCGCTGCCGGCCCCTTTGCCGCCCCTTTCCCAAACCCGGTCGTTGTCCATGAACCCCGCGGATATTCTGCCTAGCAACGGGAACGGCAACGGGCACAAGCCAACCATCATCGACTGCGGCTTGAACGTCCTCTGCTGACCACACCCTCGACCTCAGGCCCCGCACTGCGTCAAGGAGATCCGAGCAACTGCGCGAAAGACTCCTTGGCCCTTGCCCGCGCGTTCGCGTAGAAACTCTGGTAGGTCTCTCGCCCCTTCAGAATGTCGGCGTAGAGATGGAGGATATCCGGCCTGCGGCGCAACGCTTCATGGGCCAACCGGGGAAAAGTGTACAAGGTCCATGCCATGCGAGCCGCTGTCCGGAATTCAGAATAGAACTCCTTCACCACCTGCGCGTCATAGGCCCGGAGGTCTGGCGTCAGCATCTTCAGATAGTCCACGGTCGTCCGCGCCGCCAGCCTCCCGCTCAATACGGCGTAGTAGATCCCCTCTCCCAGCACTAGATCCACGAGGTGGGCCGCATCGCCGACCAGCAGCGACCGGGATGTCGTCAGCGGATGCTGCTCCGCCACCTTACCGCCGTAAAGGGGAATCGGATGGCCGAGGCCGTCCGGGACTTCAAGGCCGCCGAGCGCTGGTTCCGCCCGCACAAATCCTTGGTATGCCGATCTCGGATTGCGATGTCGCCCCTGCAACCCGGCGACGCCGACCGAGAGTCGCCGCTCTTTTGGAAAGACCCAGCCATAGCCTCCTTTCACCACCCCGAGGTCGAGCACGATGGTCCCGGCAGCCAAGCAGGACGACGCCCCACTCCAAGGAACCTCTCCTTCCAGCGCACCCAACATGGTCCCCCGCCGACCGGCAAACAGCGCTCGTGCCACCACGCTATTCGCGCCGTCCGCACCCACGACGACCTTTGCCCAATACCGCTCCCGTTCCGTCTCTACCTCGACTCGATCCGTACACTCGCGCACCTTTACCACGCGTTCGTTTTCGCGGACCTCGGCTCCGGCCTCCAGCGCCTTTCCACAGAGGTAGGCATCGAAACGGTCGCGCATGACCATGTAGGCCATCGGCTCAGGAGACGAGATCTCGAACGTTTCGGCGCCGGCGAACTGGAATCGGACACGGTGAATGGTGTCTTCGACGACGCCGTGATAGTCCGGCTCCAGGATCTTGTCCATGCGGGCCGACAGCGCGCCGCCGCAGACCTTGTAGCGGGGCATCGCCTTCCATTCCAGCCCCAACACCGACAGGCCGGCTCGCGCCAACTCGGCAGCGGCCGAGGCGCCGGCCGGTCCCATCCCGACGACTAGGGCGTCATGCATTCAGAAATACCAGCCAATCCCGTGCCGTTCCAGCTCGCCCGTGATGAACGCCAAGCTGTTCGTGTAGAGCATGACGCCGACGAGGATGAGAAAGAACCCGCTGGCGAGGGAGATGCCGTAGAGATAGTGTTGGATTTTCTTGAAGTAGTGGATGAAGGGGCCCACGGACAGGGCGATGGCGAAGAGGGGCAGTCCGATACCCAGGGAATAGCTGGACAAGAGCTTCACGCCGGTCATCATCGAATCGCTGGTTCCGGCAAGCATGAGAATGGTCCCGAGAATCGGTCCCACGCACGGCGTCCATCCCGCGGCGAAGGCCATGCCGACGAGCAGCGAACCGATGAGGCCGGCCGGCCGGCTCTGGAGGTGGATGCGCTTCTCGGTCATGAGAAAATTGAGCCTCAGCACCCCCATGACGTACAGCCCGAAGATCACGATCAAGACTCCGCCTGCCTTCCGCATGAAATCCTGGTAGGTAATCAGCAACTGCCCGATCAAGCTGGCCGAAGCGCCGAAGGCGACGAACACGGCGGTCAGACCGAGGATGAAAAACAGGGCGTTCAGGAGGATGGTCGCGCGCACCCGCCTCCGATCCGTCTGACTGGTCAGCTCCTCCAGGGTCAGGCCGGTGATATAGATGAGGTAGGACGGCACCAGGGGGAGCACGCAGGGAGAGACGAACGAGAGGAACCCCGCCGCGAAGGCGACGACGAGGGTGATATCGGGCGTCTGCTGGACCATCTCAACGAATTTGCAGCAGCCTCCGGATGCCGTCGCGGGCTTCAGTGTCCTCCCAGTCACGCGCGCCGAAGAGCTGGTGCGTGATCACACCCTCGCGATCGACCAGGAACGTGACCGGCAGCGTGTGCACCCCGTACAGGCGCATCACCACGGCGTCCGGATCGTGGGCGATGGTGAAGGTCAGCCCCAAGGTTTCCCGGTAGGGTCTCGTCACAACAGCCGCTTCCGCGTCCGTGGAGACCGCCAGGATCGCGAACCCCTGGCGGCGATACTCGCGATAGAGGTGCTCCATCGTCGGCATTTCTACCTTGCACGGTCCGCACCACGTCGCCCAGAAGTTCAGAAAGACGACATGCCCGCGGTAGTCGGAGAGGCGCACTTCCCGGCCGTCGAGCGTATTCAGCACAAAGTCCGGCGCCACGTGGCCGACCCGTGGCGCCACCGTGAGCACAGGCGCACCCGGAGCCGCGCCCTGGTCCCCGGCGGCCTCGTTGTCCGGCATACCGTCGCACCCGAGGAGCCCGGCCGAGTAGACCAGCGCCAGCAGCACAGCAATCGGGATGGACATGGGAACCAGCTTAGTCAGCCTTGACGGCCTTGGGCTGTTTCTGCAGCAGTGCCACGATAGTCTCAATGCTCTCGGGCCTCGTCCAGTCACGCGGCCCGATCACCTTCTCGCGGAGCACGCCGTTTTGATCGATGATATAGGTCTCCGGCACGCCCATCAGCTTGTAGCGCATGTCGGTCTGCCCCCAGGAGTCTGTCAGGATCGGGAAGGATAACTTCAGGCTCTCGACGAAGGACGGAATGTCCTTGGTCGTCGTGACGCGGTCCATGCTGACGGCCAGCATCACGAAGTCCCGGCTCTTGAGGTTCTCCCAGAGCACCTGCATCGAGGGCATCTCTTCCTTGCAGGGCTTGCACCAGGTAGCCCAGAAGTTCAGGAAGACGACCTTGCCCCGATAGTCCGACAGACGCTGCGTCTTCCCCTGCAGATCCGGCAGGCTGAAGTCAGGCGCACTCATGCCGACGACGAGCGGCTCGTACTTGGAGCTCTGGAGCCACACCACGCCGAATGCCAGCGCGAGGATGACCAATCCGCCCACTGTGACGATCAAACGTCGACGGAAGCCCCTCACCTTGACCCTCTCCCCCACGGGGAGAGGGGAGGGTGAGGGGCTGCTCACAGTTTGCGAGGTGGCGTGTATCTCAAGCATAGGCGTGCAGCCCCGAGAGGAGGAAGTTGACGCCCCAGAAGCAGAAGACGACCATGCCGAAGCCGAAGACTTGGTAGAGCGCGGCCCGATGCCCTTCCCAGCCGCGGTTCATGCGGGCATGGATGTAGGCGCCGTAAATCAGCCACACGATCAACGACCAGGTCTCCTTGGGGTCCCAGGACCAGTACCCGCCCCATGCGTAGTTGGCCCACATGGCGCCCAGAATGACCCCGAAGGCCAGCAGCGGGAATCCGATCATGACCGACTTGTAGCCGAGCTCGTCGATCTTCTCCAGGCTCGGAAACGTCTCGTAGATCGTGCCCCGGCGCCCCCGGCGCTCCGCGCGCTCCTTGAGCAGGTACATCACGCCCAGGCCGCCCGCCATCGCGAACGCCGCGTAGCTGGTCAGCGTGATGGAGACGTGGATGTAGATCCAATAGCTGTTCAACGCCGGCACCAGCGGCTCCGCGACCTGATAGCGGTACGGCAGGAGCGACGCGGCGCCCATCGCGATGAACCCGACTGACACGACGAACGCCCCGATGGCCTTGATCCCGTACTTGAGCTCCAGGAACAGGTAGCCTGCGATGATCGCGAAGGAGACGTACGACATCGCCTCGAACTGGTTGGACCAGGGCGCGAACGTGCCGGACAATTGCATGCGCTCGTACGCCCGCGTCCCCAGGGCCAGGCCGTTCACCAGGAGCCCACAGAAGGTGACCCAGGTCGCGAGCTGTCCGAGCGGTTGCGCCCAGCCGTCATCCTCCTCGGAAAACGCCGGATGCCCGGCATACGCCGGGCGCAGGGCTCTCTTCGACGCCACGAGGTAGCCGAAGTACAGCACCACCGCCGCCAGGTAGAGCCAGAACGTCACGTCAAAGAGAAAGAGCGATCGAAACATAGTGTCCTCCTTCACGACACGCTGAACGCAGAGCGCGGAACTCAGAATTCATCGTTCATCATTCATCGGTGCGGGGGTGCCAGCGCCTTGATACGCGCACTGAGCCGGTGAAACTCGCGATCGAAGTCGATCTGCCCTTTGTAAGCCGTCCCGCCCAGGTAGACCGTCACGCCGCGCGGCTCGGAGACCACTTTGGCCCAGACCCGCCGGTGAAAGATGAGCGCCGACAGCATCACTCCCACGACCAGCAGGGTGGAGCCGATCCACACGATGATCACGCCCGGGTCCTTAGCGATCTGCAAGCCGGTGAACTTCTTCGTCAGATAGCCGGTCAGCTCGAACTTGTACTTGGACCCTTGGATCTCGAACAGGTCAGGATAATGATAGAAGATCCACGGCGCCGGGAGTTGGCGATCGTATTCCGTGATGGCCAGCTTGACCGCCGGGTTCTCATGCTCGACCGTCTTCGAATAGACGCGGCGGTCCTTGGCGTCGAACCCGAAGTCCGCTACGAAATCCGTCAACTGGAGCTTGAGGCCCAGGTTTTTCAGCTCGGCCTCCTTGCGCCAGTCCAGGATCGCCTCGCCGACCACCTTGTCCGTGGCCTTGTCCCGCACCACGATCCTCGCCTTCTCGACGCGGTCCCAGGAATCGCCGTAGCTGGACTGATAGAACCAGATGCCCTTATAGACCAGCGGATCGTTGACGGTGATCGTCTTGGCGACCTGCTTCTCTCCGTTCTCGAAGACCGACAGGGTGCTGTTGTAAGACTTGACCGCGCCGTTGTCGTAATATTCGATCCAGAACTTGTCCACGTGCAGGTCAAAATTCCCCTGCGGGACATGATAGGTCTCCCCTTCGAGGCAGACGCCGAAGTCGCGGAAGCCCAGGATGTTGCCGAGGAGCCCGCCCGCCACGATGACCGTCACGCTGAGGTGGGCCACGTGGGCGGCGACCCGGCCCATGACACCTTTCGTCGCGTAGAGGGTCGTCTCGGTGTCGCCCTTATTGACCAGCACCCGATAGCCCCGTTCGGCGAACGCCAACCCCATCGCCTCCGTGACCGTGGACCGTTCGGCCGGCAGATCCACCGTCACGGATCGCTTCAGGCTCTGGATGAACGACGCCGTGACGTTGACCTTGTCCTGACGGATCGAGCGCCAGATCGCCGGGAACCGTTGGTGGAAACAGGTCAGGGAGTTGATGCAGAGCAGGACCAGAACGGTCGAGAAGTACCAGGTATGATAGATGTCAACGAACCCCAGCTTGACGAACCACCAGTAGGCGTTCTCCCCATACTCCTTAATATAGGCTTCAGGCCGTTCGCCCTGTTGGATGATCGTCCCTACCGTCGAGAGAATGGCCAGGGTGATCATCAGGAAAATCGCCAGCTTCAGCGAGCTGAAAAACTCCACGAGAGCGTCGCCGAATTCCTTGAAACTGAACGACTTCGCTTCCTCAGTCTGTTTCGTAATGGCATCCATGGGGTTCGTGGCTTGAGAGTCGATCGCGGATGTTCAATCCTACAGGGCGTGCGTCTGGACTGTCAAGCTGATCCGCGCGGAATCACGCGGGATCACAACGGAATTTCTCCTTGACAACCGCGGACTTCATCGTTACGCTCAGGGCTAATTCCGACCAGGCCCGGACTCAGACTCTCCAGGCAGCGAACCACAATGAGGGA
>VBOO01000081.1:3052-16465 GCA_005877505.1 Nitrospirota bacterium | reverse complement strand
AAAGCGGCCAGCGCAATGCCGGTCGGGAGCCACACCGCGGTCGCGTTGGCATGCACGAAGGCCAGCAGCAAGCCCAGCTTGCCGGCCAGGACATACGCAGCGGCTAGCCCTACGATCAGGACAGGACTGCTCCACCTCCCCATACGCATCAACCCGCCTCCCTATCCGTGGTCATTCGGATTGTATCAGAATAGGACAAGGGGGTCCTCTAATTTCTCCAGCCACACCGGTGGCAGTGCCACGATTCCTGAGCATCTCTTTTGAGGAGCGCGCGCCAACACTGTGGGCAGGTCCTCATCCACAGCATGCCTTCGTCTCCTGGACGATCGTTCTGAGGCCTCGCGACCTCTCCTATGGGACGGTGTTCGTCGTGCGTTGTCTTCATTGAGCAAAAGGCCGCCACTTCGTTGGTTGCCGACCACGGACTTGGCCTCGCCCCTCCTTGTTTTCACGCCGCTCTTTTTGTGTCGCAGTCACTGTCGGCCACCACCTCACCCAGTTGTGTAATGGTAGGCGAAGGGCCGTAGGGGAACAATCGGTTGAATAGCTGAATAGCAGGGGGGAGAACACATGAGAGGAATCACCTGAAAGGGAGAAATCTGGCCTTCACGGCCTGGATCTCAAGCGGTCCCGCCAGAAGGGTTGCTGGGGGAAAACGGGTGCTTCAGGGAGGGCCATCAAGGGCGACAAGGCTACTTTTCCGAAAGTAGCCTGTGCCCGTTTTCACTCCCCACAAATGCAGGATTTTCCTACCGGGGCGTTCCAGCGAGGAGTTCCTTGATTTTCGTGTCAAACACAGAGAAGGGTTGAGCGCCAAGAATCTTGATGCCCTCCAGAGTACCGTTAGCGGTTCGCCCAAGCACAAACCCGGGCGTTCCCATAATTCCGATTGAATGAGCCTCCTTGACATCTTCTTGAATATCTCCACGATATTTTTCACTGTCGAGGCAGCCCTGCAATCGCTTCGCGTCCAAAGATAGCTCCAACGCATAGTTGAGGATTGCTTGCTGACTCAAATTATTGGGATTAGAACTGAGGACATCACGCAATTCCCAATATTTGTCCTGCTCACCGGCACATCGCGCGGCGCGTGCCGCTAGGAGAGCGTTGTTGTGAAATTCCAAAGGCAGATCTCGACTGATAAAGCGAATCTTCCCGGTATCAATATAAATTTTCTTCAGTTCAGGAAATGTCAGTCGATGAAACTGGTTACAGAAGGGACACTGGTAATCCGTGAACTCGACGACCGTCAGCGGGGCGTCGGGGGCGCCAAGGGCATGCTGTCCGTTCAGCGAGAGCCGGATCCGTTCCGGCGTGGAAGGATTCGGCGCGACACCCTGTGGTGCGGTTGTCCGCTGCTTTTCGAGCAACAGGCGAATTTGCCTGAGCTCGTTCAAGATGGCATTGGCCTGCTCATCTGTGATGCCCTCGGCGTGGACATGAGACGACAGCATTCCCACCAGACCGAGCGTCGTGAGCACCAGCGCGATCCCTCGAATTCTGCCGTTCATCGTGTCTTCCTCCTCCTTCATCTCCATCGTTGGCCGGGGCATTCAGTAGAGTTGCACTATTAAAGTGGCGCGCAACACCCGCTTCTGCACACCCCCGCACCGCAGTCACCGTCCACCACGCACGACCCAAACTCACATGCGGAAATAAGGCATGACCCACTCGAAAAGTCTCCCGTGTTTGAAGGGTTGGGCTTGTGGAGTTCGATGTTGCCGCCAGCCAACGTGTGTGGTCCAGTGTCATAAACGACTCCACTAGTATCAGTCAGCTGTATCTGGAAAATGTCAGTGCTACCGGGTCCGTTGTCAGTCACATGGACGCAGTAGTTAACTGGGGAATTGTTAGAGTCGTTGGTCCTGGCTGTGCCGCTAATCTCACGTGTCGTTGGTCCGAGGAAAAAATACCCAGTGACGCCCGTCCCATGCACGTTAAAGGGCGTGGGCGCCGTGGTCGGGGCTAGTCCGCTGCCATGGTCGACGTACTCCAGATGGCCCCAGGTTGGTGAACCGTGCTTGCATCCGCCACCCACACCGAAGTTTCCGTGGGCGCCGGTGGCGGGGATGATGAAGCCGCCCCCGGTTACGAAGTCGCATGCGGTCTGGGCATTGACTGAGCCGCCTGTGAGTTCTCCCGTGAGGGCTAAGACCGCTACGAATATGACCAAGATGCATATCATTCTACGCATTTGGCACCCCCTGTGTGACTGATGATCTCTTTTCATCAACTCGTTAGCCAGACTTCGTCCTCCGTCGGAAGACTTTAGAAGGGTGTGATACCGGCCTTCGCGGACCCGATGACGACATCGGTCAACCCGTCAAGGGTCCTGATGTGCAAGGCGTTCACGATGATGCCGCCTGCCAAGGGAATCTGTTCATTCAGCACGACGCTCAACGCGCCAAGCGAAAGAGTCTGATTCGCGGCACCGGTGGGGAACACAGGCACGCCACCGACTGTGAGCCCCGCAATGTCCGTCTGACCGGTGCCGGCGCTGCCCACTACCGACAGCGCCCGCGCCATCACGAGATCGGCGGAGATGCCGTTGCCGGCGATACTCAGCGCCAAGTTCCCGAGCGAGGTTTCTGAGGCCACCTGATCAGGCCAGCCGATCGTGGTGGCGTGAAAAACCTCCCCTGTGAGCAAGGACGGGACGCTCCCCGTGATCTGCGAGGCTTCCCGCGCATCGCTGGTCCCGCCGAGCGTGCCGGTGTCGGCCAGCGCATTCGTCATTCCAAGAACGGTCGCTTGCACCGCGCGCGCTTGCCCCGTAACAGATTGCGCTTCTCCGGCCGAGGGCCATCCCCACAGACCGGCCACCGCGACCGTGGCGATGACGTATTTCCAACGATAGGACCTTGTGTAGCGCATGGTGACCTCCTCCTATCAATTCGTGACTGTGAGACCTCCCTCTTTCAACGAGTGAGTGTAGGCAACCGAGCTGAGGGGCGTTAGTAGTTAAACCTTGCAAATTGGCTAACTGAAATACCTGATTCAGGAGGGGGGAAATACCTGATCCACGGGGGCGATCTCTCGCAACTGGCAGTAATCTTATTGAAATGATGTGGGAATCATTGAATCTGATGGGACTCACCCAAACGAATGTGCGAGGTTCCGAGTGAACCCGTGCGGGCTATAGGGGAAGGGGCCAGGCCACTTTTCCGAAGGTCGCCTGGCCCCATTATTTACGAGGTAAGTTTGATCTTTCTACTTGGAATGCACAGCATGGCCGACCATCTGGCCCATGCTCACCTTGCCGTTCGGCAACTTGGCACCTTCCGGCCACAGCGAGAAAATGATCCCATCGGTCTTGGAAACCGTGTCCGCCACCTCTTTGGCCTTATCCGGGGGGAGATCCAGCACCTTGACATTTCCTATTGCGATCTCCGCCGCATGATCATGCCACACCTTTTTCCAAACCTTCTTGGGGACGACCTTCTCGTCTCGTGTCATGGTCTTGGCGACGATATATTCGATCCCAACCAGCTTGGCGTTGGAATCGTCCGTGTCATATAACAAACACTCGATAAAAGGCTCCGGAGAGACAACCTTGCAATAATGGTGGAATGGGCCACGGACCTTTCCGTCAATCAGGTGCGCGGCCGTGACGTGGATCGTATGGCCATCGGCCGGCGTGGGCTTGGCCTCCGGTGCGGGCTTGGCCTCCGGAGTGGGCGCTTGGGCGAAGGCGACACCGCCTGTGAGCAGCAGATACAAGACAGCCACAAAGAGTTTGAACATCGTGACACCTCCTCTATGATGGAGTAGTTCTTGGCATGGGACTCCTAGCCCCTTTCTATGCTTTTTCTTCCCCGCCACAGGATGGCGCCAGTGAGGACGGATCCGGTGAGTTCCTTTTTTCGGCGCCACTTGTTAGTCCGTAAAGTGTTTGTCTAAGCAATCTGGACAAATGATATGGCTAAAGTCGACGCTTGAACGGTCCTTGACGTAAACCTCCACTGCCTGCCACTGACCCTTTTCATCACGGATTTGTTTGCAGCGTGAACAGATCGTCAAGATGCCCTTGAGAACCTTGAGTTCTGCCATGGCTTCTCGGAGTTCTCCAATCAGCTGTAAGCGTTCCTCGTCGCCGCGTTTGTACAGCATGATGAGTAGCGCCATGAGCCAGAGAACTAATACACCCAAGGAACGCTTGACGGTCGCAGTCGTGAACGGAATACCTGGAGGTGAGAGCAACAACTCCACATAGATCAGGACAGTGCAACTGGCAGCAACCAGGATCGGGGAGTGCCGGTCTTTTAACCAGAACGTAATGCATAGCGGGATGAGATAGAGCGCCCAATCATGCACTCCGAGGGGCACCGACAGGTCTAAGAGGAAACTCCCCGCGATCAGCCCCACGATCATGCCGGACACAAGGCGAGGGCTCTTTTCTATTGAAGCCATGACCCAATCATCCCGTTCACAGGAACGACCTAGACTTCGACAAAGCTAGGCGTCATAGTACCCTACCGAGTTGTCGCACACCTGAGCACCCCCTACTTCTTGGCACTCGTTGGCTTCATATAGGGTGCCACCAACTCTCTGTTGACCGTGTGGGCGGTGTACTCGATTGCCTCTTTCGTGTTCTGTTTGATCTTGGGGAACACCTCGGAGCTTAAGGCTGTGTCCATCGCGGTGTTGACGGCAGTCCTCGCCGTGAGGTCAATGGCTTTTTTAACCTCTTGGCCCAGCATTCCCATGAAGACTTTCATGGTGATGAGAAATGCCAGCGAAAACACGATCGCCCACGGAATCGCGCGGACAATCCCTTCAATCAGAAGTTGGCCATAGCTCTTGTCTGCCATTTTCCACCCTCCTTACGACGATGGTTAAGTGCTCGGGTTGCGCAAAAGCCTTTCTTGAGGCTTTTGGAGTGACGCAGGAATGCGTGCGGGGAACGGTACACCTACGAAAAGGAAATGTCTAGCGATTCACTCGTCCCTCGCCGATCCGAATGGCCACACGCGGTATCCCGCGGCCGGTGATTCGTGGGTGAACGTGTACTGCTGGACAATCCACCGCTGGTCCAGTTCGACTTGAAACAGGTCCACGCCTAGCCCTCCACCGCCGAGGATCAAATCGTGTGGGACAAATGCGGCAGGCTGCCACAAGCCTAGTGGCCAACCGAAGTTCACCCGGAAGTACTTCACATCGGTGTAATAGTACCGCGCCAGGGCGCCTGGGCCGGATCGCTTGAGCTCTACTGGCACGCCCAAGTGCATGACAACCTCAGACAGCGTCGTCTGTCCCGGCGCTATAAAAGCGACGTCGTCGGGCTTGAGCGGCGTATTCAGAGTCACGCGTACCCACCCGATAGGGCCGCACCCAGCCGTAGCCGCCAGCACAAGAACGGCGTACAGCGCCGGCGCTCGCCAACTCGGAAATAAACGGCGGTCACTGGCCGAATGGCCAAAACTGGACCGACCTTCCCTTCCTTCGTAAAAAAGACGTACAGATCATCGCTCGCGATATTGATGCGCGAAAACACCAGGAGGGTACTGTGTTTGAGATCGTAACGGTAGTAGTGGAAGATGGACTGCCCGTTGATCTCCAAGATGTGATTGGGAGCCCCGAGGAGCGCAAGGACTTCGCCTCTGGTGGTACGCCCCTTTTTAATGGCTGAGATGTCTTCACCCTTCTCGGCAAGCCCGAGATTGCCCCGGGTAAAGGCGCAGCCTGTTGTTACAAGAACTGTTATGACGAGAACGATGATTGTCGCAGCAGTCGCTTGGCTCGTTCCATGAGGCTGGTGGCGGTGGCGAAGTCGGCCCATACCCACTACCTGTTAGAGCCTCATGAGAATACGCCGGAGGCAAAGAAAAATCGACGTTCAGGGATTAGGTTTCATACAGGTGTAGAAACAGGATAGGCGTGCCATGTCGTGCGGGAGAGCCCAGGCGGAGCCAGAAGAGTAGCCTCTCCCCCTTTCAGTATCCCTCATCACTCTGGAAACCCACACGGGACGGGCAATGGGAATGGGGTGACACTGACTGAAGCGCTGAGCGAGCCGGTGTAGTTCGATCCTCCGCCTCCCCTTGCTCCCCCAGTAACATAATGCTTGAAGTTTTCGGGTGTGCCCGCATGATCAGCGTTTTGGTAGATGCTGGCCATATTGTCATCCACGGGCTTGACCCCGAGGCTGTTGTAATCGTCGCTGAACATCCTGTACACGGCGGCTGCCCATTGCCAGTGCAGTGACACACCCGGGAAATCCGCGAAAAACGTCCCCTGCCAGGTGACATTTTTAATTCCCCCAGGAAACCCTCCAGGCAGCGTCTGCAAAGCCACGCCGGCCAGAAAGGTATTGCCAGCCAGGCCAAAGGACGGGACTGTGGTTTCCCATTGCCCGTCGTAGACCGTGCTTGCACTACCAGACATATCCGCATCGAGGAATGGGTCAAAGGTGATGCACGCGTTCGGTACATCTACAGTATAGGGGGTCCCGCTGACTGTGAACGAAATCGTCTGACCTGTGATGAAAACCTGCACGGGGAGGGTCGCACTGAGGTTGGCGGGGTGCAACACCGCGCTGAACCAAATGACGTCGGGGAAGGGAATTGGCGTACCGTTGAAATTCGCGGAGATCGAGGAGCTACCTGTATCGCCCATGGCAGAGCCACTCATGAAGATGACCACCACGAGTGTTGCAAGCCCGAATTCTAACCTGACCCAGTGCTTTGTATCCATGTTGTGTGCTCTCCTCCTTTTCTCCAATGAGCTTTTGTATCCCCCTCCTACGGTTCACATCTCGATGAGCGATGACTTTCAGGTCCTCCGGTCGCTTTCAGGAAAAAAACACTAACGAGCGAGTGTAGGTAACCGAGCCGTGGGGCGTTAGTAGGTGAATTCAGGGATTGATGGACTGTAAGACCTGATTCAGGAGGGGGGGAAACACCTGACCCAGGGTGGGACTTGTTACCTCAACTGGCAGTGATCCTACTGAAATGATGTGGAAATTCCTGGCTCTGATGGATTGCCCGCTATTGTTTCCACGCCGCCAGGATGGCGCCTGTGAGCACCGCGTCGGCGTATTCCTTGCCGTCGTCCACGCCGATCGCCAGCCACGAGTCCGGGAGAAATACTTTTTAAAATCAGATGAGGATACGCCGAAGGTGAAGGAAAAGCGACTTGACGCGGAAGCTGGACGGGGGCGAGGATAACACTCAAGGAGGTCGTAGATGAAGGGTTGGATGGTCGGTCTCGTATTAGGGCTCGGATTGCTGACTTCTGGGTGCGGCGCCTTTGACATCTACAGGGACCGGCAGATGCCCGTTCCTAGTCCTCCTCAACCGCACACCCGGCAGGCCGTGCCGCAGCCTCCTTTAGAGACACCTGCGTTTCCCCCGGCCCCTTCGCTGAGCACGGACCAATTGCCGCCATATTGGTACTGGGCCGAGAAGCAGCAGCAAGAGTTCGACCGGTACTTGCAGCAGCAGTGGATGTATTACTACCTGAACCGGCAGCCGCCTCCGCAGTTCCCCCGCCAGCCGATCTGCACCAGCACTCTCCTCGGGGGCCAAGTCATCACCACCTGCCACTGACCTGAGTGGACGGGCTCCATTTTTGAATGGTACCTGTCCCCTCTGCTCTCCCTTACATCTGTTCCCGTGATGCGTCTACAAGGTAATTCCAAACGGTATCTGCCTCCTCCCCACGCAATTGAACTGGTTTTTCTAATCCCACAAAGCAGAGATGAATCTCTTTTTTCCCCGCTATCCGGAAGCAACGGGTAAAATTGTCGAAGTTGATGACTCCCCCACTGTCCTGATCACCTAACACAAGTAGTTTCATATGATCACCTCTTCATAGGCATGCCTGATCGGAAGAATTACGTTTTGAAACCAGGTAAGGATACGCCGGACATAAAGGAAATTGAAACAGGATATGCAGGTGGCGGCGAGCGGGACCCTGGAGGAGCGAATCGTCCGTGTAGGGGCACGGCGCGCCGTGCCCCTACAAATGCGGAACACGGCGTGACAGGATCCGCTCTTTGCCCCCCACCCTCACCCTCCCCCGCAGAGGGGGGAGGGTTAAAAAGAGCCCGCCGAGGTAGGAAGAAGGGGGACAGGCCGCTTTTCTCAGAAGAATACCAGCCAGCCGCCTACACCATGCTTTGGGCGTGCTTGGCCAGGATGTCGTTGATGAGCGTCTGGTAGCCGATGTCCCGCCGTTTGGCTTCTTTCTTGACCTCCGCCAGGACCTTGGGGTCAACACGGATAGCAATCAAGTGGCGGGCGTACTCGCCGAGAGGGGGACGTCCCACACGGCGCATCGCCCGAAGTTGTTCATCCGACAATTCTGGGATATCGGAGAAGTCAATTCTGTGGCGCTTGGCGATATGCCGTTTTCTCTTTGCGGCCTGCTTGCCTCGCACTGATGATGCGGATAACCTCGACATTGTCCTTCCTCCTCACCGTGTAAGTGATCGTAAGAATCCTGCCTAAGGCCGACATGCCGATACGCAAGAACCTGGCTTCGACAGAAGAATGTTTTATGTCGGGACCGTCCAGTCCTTGTGTGTCGGCAAAGGCAGACCTTGCTTCATCGAAAGAGACTCCGTGTTTGGACAGGTTGGCTGCTGCCTTCCCAGGGTCCCATTCAAACACGAGTTTAGTATATACAGAATTCAGACCACAAGCAAGCCAGATGTAGAAAAAGCGGGTGGCGGCGAGCGGGACCCTGGCGGAGCGAATCGTCCGTGTAGGGGGACGGCGCGCCTGCCCCTACAAATGCGGAACACGGCGTGACAGGATCCGCTCTTTGAATCGGGCGTACACGCAGGTGCGCCCCTACGAAGATGGGCGGGATAAATCTCGCCCCTACATCACATGCGCTCCTTCAACCTCGTTGCGATCAGCCGCAGCGCGCCTTCGGTGCGCTTGGTCATCGCCCGGTCCTTCCCGCACAGCCCGATGAACACCTTCAAATCCTCCAGCGTGTCGAGATCGCGGCACTCCGGCAGCAGCCCCAGCGACAAACCTGCTTGCGCGATCTTCTTCTTCGTCTCCGCAAGCACGGCGATGCCCTCGAACAGGACCGGCACGATCTTGCGGAGGCCGATCAAATGGAGCCCGCTGTCCGTCGTGGGGCCCAGGACGACATCATGGCGCTTGATGAGCGTGAGCGCTTCCATCAGATGGGCGCGCGGCAGCGTGGGCAGATCCGTGCCGGTCAGCAGCACCTCCTGCGCCCCCTGCTCGAACGCGTCCTGCATGGCCCATCGCATGCGGCTGCCCAGGTCAGGCCCCCGTTGGGCTAGCAACTTCGCTCCGTAGCGCCCTTCCATCACCTTGAAGAACGGATGGGCGAGGTCCGGCGCGCCCGCAACATAGAGGGAGGCGCCGGGCAGGCCCTTGGCCCGCTCGACCGCGTCCAGCACCAGCGTGCCATGCAGCGAGGCCGCTTCATCGTGATCCAGGGGAGGACAGAGGCGCGTCTTGACATCCCCGGGGATCGGCGCCTTGGCGAAGATGACGAGCGCCGTGCTCATGACGGTCTAAAAGAGCCCCCTCACCCTGCCCACTCTCCCGGAGGGGAGGGGGGATGATTAACGCGCATCGGCGTACCACTTGTTCAATCGGTCCGGGCTTATGCCCAGGAAGAAGAGCAGCCGGAGCCACCACATCAGTAAGATAGTCCTGGCGACTCCGTGCTGTTCCCATCGGCGGCCCGAAGTCACCACACAACTGCGTAGCGCGGTCACGCGCCCGGCCCGCTTGAGGAGCCGGCTGAAGGCGATGTCTTCCATCAGGGAAATGTCGGGGAAGCCGCCGAGTTGTTCGAAGACGGTCCGCCGCACGAAGATCGCCTGGTCGCCGGTGGCGATGCCGGTCAGGCGGGCGCGCCAGCTCATCATCCGCCCCACGAGCCACAGCAGGCCGCGATCGGGGGTGATGCGGGCATCAAAGTGCCCGCCCGCGACCCGTGGATCGGTCAGCGCGGCGGTGATGTCGTCGGCGGCTGTCGGGGGCAGCAGCGTGTCGGCATGGAGGAACAGCAGCACGTCCCCGGAGGCGGTGGCCGCGCCGGTATTCATCTGCCGGGCACGGCCTGTTGGCGACCTCAGGACGTTGGCGACGGGCGCCGCCAGCGCAGCCGTGCCATCGCGGCTCCCACCCTCCACGGCCAGGATTTCGCTGAAGGCGGGATGGTGGAGTCTGTCGAGTGTCGCACGGATGTTCTGGGCTTCGTTGAGGGTGGGAATGATGACGGAGATGGTCATCCCTGCGGCGGTGTGATCGGAGGCTGAGGCGACGAGGGGGGCAGATTGATGCGCCGGATCGGCTTCTTGGCAAAGAGGATGAAGTAGGCGACGACAATGATCGTGCCGTACACGATGACGGCCTTCTCCCAGTGCGTGGCCGCGCCGAGGGATTGGATGTGGTAGTGCAGGGCCAGGCCTGCGATAGTGGCGGCGAGCATCAAGGGATACTTGTACCAGGACGTGACCGCGCCGCTGAGGAAGATCACGACGCCGGCGAAGAAGATCAGGAAGGGTATGGACGTCGCTTCCGAGCCGCTGCTGAGGGCCAGCAGCAGTTGAAGCCAGCCGAGCACCAGCATGACGAAGCCGACGAACTTCTGCATGGCCGTGACATGGCGCTCGCCCTCGGCTTCCTCTTCCTGTTCGTCCTGGTGGTCCTCTGGTTTGGGTGCGCGCTCCATGCTCTCCTTAGCCTCGGTACGGCTTGAACTGCTTGCTTAGCGTCAGCCCCTGGAACTGGTACGACGAGCCGATCCCTTCACCGTACACCTTTTCGGGTCGCTCCTGCATGCGCTCGAAGAGCACCTTGAAGAAAGTCTGGCCGTCGTGGATCAGGAACGGCACGTCGTGCGGCCGCACCTCCAGGACGATGGGCGTACCGTGCAGGTCCCCGGCGCCGTACCCGAAGCCGGGATCGAAGAAGCCGGCGTAGTGCGCGCGCAGCTCGCCGACAGCGGCTTCGTAGGCAACCATCTCCGCGGCGTAGTCCGGCGGCACGCGGATGCGCTCCTTCGACATGAGAATGTAAAAATCTTCCGGCTCTAACAAGAGTGTGTCGTTGCGGTGCCGCGGGAGCGGCTCCCAGAAGTCGGCCGGGTCGTAGTGTCCGATGCGGGACAGGTCCAGCACCTGGCTGTTCTTCTTCGCACGGAACCCCACGATCTTCTGCTCGCCCGTCAGGTTGATGCGGAGGAAGAGGCCGTCATCGAGCCGCAGCTCGCGGTCTGGGAGCGGCGTGACATCGCGATAGAGGAGCCGGTCCGTTGTGTGCCGGCGGCGGATCTCAGCGTCGTTAACTGCCGGCGAGCCGCTGAACAGGCGCAGTTGGTTGAGGCACATGCCCGCGGCGACCCGGACCGAGAACGAGCGCGGGACCACTTCCAGGTAGAGCTTACCCCGGTAGCCCGCCCGGATCTCGTCGAAGCGAGCGTGAAAGTCGGTGATCGTGCGGGTGAAGACGTCGAGCCGCCCCGTGGTGCTCTTGGAGTTCGTCTTGCCGGCCAGGGTGCGCGGCAGCGCCAGCTCCTCCGCGAGCGGGACCAGGTAGACATGCCCCTTTTCCAGGACTGCGCCCCTGCGGAGATCCAACTCGTACATGACGAGGTCGGCCTGGAAAAGATCCTGCACCGTGAGCCGCTGGGCGATGGCCGACTGCTCTGGCAGGAAGCTGCTGAGCATGCGATAGGCGGTGTCGCCCAACCGCAAGTCGAGACTGGCCGGCTGGTATTGCCGCTCCTCGATCGGGACTTTGGCCGCAATCGTGCCGTCCCGGACCAGGCGGCGGAGCTGCTGCGAGGCCAGCACGCCACGTGCGGGCGGGCGGCGTTCCCGTCTGGGGGCCGAGGCGGGCACGTGTCATCCCAGCATGGCGTCGGCCATGCCGCAGCCGGTGGAGGGCGCCGCTACCATGGGCAGCTCGCGCCGCTTGCCGTTGCCGTCCGGCTGGGGCGGCTGCGGGTAGGTGTAGGTCTTCCCCTCATAGTTGGTGAGGGTGGCCTGCTCCGGCGTGAGGCTCACGAGGTAATCGGACGGCAGCAGCGGAATCTTCCCGCCCCCACCCGGCGCATCAATGACGAAGTGCGGCACGCCCATGCCGCTCGTATGGCCCTGGAGCGCCTTGATGATCTCCAGGCCGGTCTCCACCGTGGTGCGCAGGTGGTTGGTCCCGCGGGTCAGGTCGGCCTGGTAGAGGTAGTAGGGCTTCACCCGCGCCAGCAGCAGTTGGTGGACGAGGCGCAGCATGACGGCGGGGTCGTCATTGACGCCCTTGAGCAGCACCGTCTGCGCGCCCAGCGGCACGCCCGCGTCCGCGAGCCGGCCGCAAGCCGCCTTGACTTCCGGCGTCAGCTCGTCCGGATGGTTGAAGTGGAGGTTCATGTAGAGCGGGTGGTACTTCCTGAGCATCGCGCAGAGCTCCGGCGTGATCCGCTCGGGGAGGCTGCCCGGCACGCGCGTGCCGATCCGGATGATCTCGAGGTGCGGCACGGTCCGCAATGCCTGGATGATGCGCTCCAGGAGATGGTCCGGCAAGAGCAGCGGGTCTCCGCCTGAGAGGATGATGTCCCGCACTTCCGTGTGCGCCCGGAGGTACCCGATCACGCGATCCAGCTCGCCCTGCTTGAGGAAGCCGGGCTTTCCCACCAGCCGTTTGCGCGTGCAGAACCGGCAGTAGATCGGGCACTGGTTGGTGACCATGAACAGGACGCGATCGGGATAGCGGTGCACGAGGTGGGGCACCGGACTGTCGAGTTCCTCGTGCAGCGGATCGTCCGCCGGACTGTCGTCGCTCAGCTCTTCCGGCTCTGGGACCACCTGGCGCCAGAAGGCGTCGCCCCGCTCCCGGATGAGTTGCATCCACATGGGGGTGATGCGCATCGGGTACTCCGCCACCACGTCGGCGATGGCGTCCGGGTCCACGTCCAGATGCTTGGCCAGCTCCTCGGGTTTGGTAATGCTCTTTGCCAAGGCCTGTCGCCAGGTGTCCATAAGAGGCCTACCTCTCAGGTTGTGGGTTCGGGAGGGGAGCCACGGGTACCCGTTGCTCTTCGGGGCACCCATTGCTCTTTGGATGCAATGGGTCACTCAACGGGTCACCAGCCACGGGTGATGGGCCCCCTCCCGCTATCATTTATGAACGCGCGGCCTGCCGCCCGTACGTGGTCTCCAAGTAGGAGAGGATGTCGCGCGTTTCGCTGAGCACTGTGTCGCCGTCCTTGAGCACCGGCACATAGTACTGGCCCGATACTTCATAGACCTGTGTCCGGTGCGGGCGCAGGTCGGGCACGATGACGCTCTCGTATTGCAGACCCAGTTCGTCCAGCTTGTCGCGGACGATCTGGCATTCCGGGCACCAGTCCACATGATAGAACGTCAGCGCCATTTTCAACGCTGAATCATGAACGCGGAACGCTGAATGCCGAACG
>VBOO01000081.1:0-3041 GCA_005877505.1 Nitrospirota bacterium | reverse complement strand
CGAACGTATTGTTCTGCCGATCATCATTCATAATTCATCATTCATCGTTGTTGAGTTGCGAGGGCGCAGGGCGCCATGACCGCCTCGGTCATGCCGTGGATCAGCTTCTTGTCCAAGGGGCACACGGTCGCCAGAATGCCGCCCAGTTCCACATTGTCGCCGGCGGTGAAGTAGTACGGCGAGAGCCGGACCCGCCCGGGCATGGGCACGATCTCGTCCTTGACGGAATCGTGATAGCTCACGGCGACGTGCCGCCCCTTCCGGAATTCCTGGAGGATGCGCGGCTCCCGATGGAAGGAGGCCAGGGCCGCCTCCAGCGCGGCGGCCCATTCGGTTTGCGGCAGGTCATGGCCCACGGACACGCCGCGCGAGCCCCATTGACGAAGCGGCGGCCCTTCTGCCCGAGATTGCCTAAGTCCTTCCAGTCGGAGACGCTGTGCCCGTCCACCGTCAGGCCGGCAATGACGGCATGCGGCGGGACCGGCCGCGGGTCGAGGATCCAGGTTTTCGGCATCAAGCGGTGGAGCAGCTCGAAGGTGTCCGCGCCGAGTTCGTGAGTCCAGAAGGGCTCGAGCGCGGGGTGGTGCACCAGTGCAAAGGCCATCTTCTCTTCGAGCCAGGGCTTCATGGGGGGCGTCAACGCGAGGCGGCCTTTTTTAACGGCGTACATGATCAACTCGCTCTTCGGAATATTTTTCAGATCGAAGAGCTCGAAGAACCGGTAGAGGGCAGTCAGGGGAGTGGATCCGTCCAGGAACAAACCCTCTTCGGTGAAGGTCACGTCCTCGGGTGATACGGTCTGGGCCGGCAGGCCGGCCTCCCGCAGCCGGGCCGCCAGCCACAGCATCTCCGGTCTGTAGTCATTGGACTCTTCCGACACGACGATCGCAAGGTGGAGGGGCTTGGGTTCCTCGTGAGGCAAGCTGCGGATCATCCGGGCGAGGCCTGCGACCATGCCGTCACGGCCGCCGATGATCGGCCAGCCGAGGTCGGCGTAGGCCTGGCCCATGCACCCGGTGAGCCCGATGCCGCCGGGGACGGAGTCCAGCTCGCTGATCATGAATCCGTCTTCCGTGAGGATGAGGTCCGGACGGATGACGTCCGGCAGCGCGGCGCGGAACCGGTTCATGCGCGCGTAGGCGATCAGGTCGGATGGCTTACCCTGATCGAGATAGTCGGCCACCCACGTGGGCTGTGCGCCGCGGACGCTCTCGTAGTAAAGCCGGTTCAGCGCGAGCGTAAATCGCTGGAGGTGCTGCCCGAGCGACTGGATGGCGGACAGATCTGCTGAGGTGAGGAGAAACGGCGCCGGGGAGATGCGCCATGTGGCGCCGTCGTGCAGGCCCGCCTCCATGAGGCGAGTCCGGACGCGGCGACTGTGCTCGCGGGACGTAGCGGGAAGCAACTCGGTCGGCATGGAACCAGGCAGTGTGGGTGCGCGCTCCATCACTACCACGACGCGCGGTTAGACCGCCACGACTCGTGTGATTTCAGGGACACTGGCTTTCAGCCGGCGCTCGATGCCCATGGTCACGGTCATGCTGGAGGCCGGGCATCCCGTGCACGCGCCCTTGAGAAGGACTCTGGCGGTGCCATCTGGCGAGACCTCGAGCAGTTCACAGTCGCCGCCGTCCATCTGCAGCGCGGGGCGGATCCCGTTGAGGGCATCCTGGACCCGGCGTATCAGCGACGCTCCGGGGTTTTGTGTCCTGTCCACTCGCACCGTCCTTGGATGAGAATCATGATGTTGATCCTACCATGGCGGGGTATGGGGAACAAGGGGCGCAGGCCCTGCTTGGTGGGGCCCGGCCCCATGCTGTACAATGCTCCACTCATGGAGGTGTCGCACCCACTCGGGCGTCCCCGGACGCTGCCGATCGTCGTCGAGCAGATCGTGCCCAGCCGGGTCTGCTTCACCTGCGACGTCTGCTGCCGGTTTCCCGAGCGCGACAGCCCGCTGCGCCCCTACTTCACGCGGGAGGAAATTCAGGCGGCCATCGCGCGCGGGATCTCTCCGGACGCTTTTCCCGATCACGCAGGCGCGAAGGTCGCCGTCGTGTCCCATGGCGAGGGATACCGGTGTCCGGCCTTTCAGCCGGAGACCGGCCGGTGCGGTATCCACGAGGACCGCCCCCTGGATTGCCGACTCTATCCGGTCGCGGTCATGTGGGACAGCGGCCATGCCGAAGTGGTGATGGGCTGGGACAGCAAGTGCCCGTTCATCCGTGACAACCTGGAATCCGTCGAGTCGCAGGCCTACGTGGAGCGGACTGCCGCGCTGCTGGAGTCCGAGGCCACCGTCCGGATCTTTCTCGCGAACCCTCAGTTGGTCGGCGTGTTCCAGGAGGACGTGATTGTGCTGAGACGGCTCAACCGGCTGACCCGGGCCCTGCAAGAAAAGGGGACAGATGAAAATAAATCTGTCCCCTTTTCTCTGGTAGATCGTCCCCGATTTGAAGCCGCGCTGGCCGCGCATGCCGTTGCCGGCGATCCGCTGGCCGCCTGCTCCTTTCCCTTCCATTTCATCTGGCAGGGTCTGTTCCATTACGAATGGATGGAACTGGAGGGGCATCTCTGTCTGTTCGCCGGTGATCCAGAAGGCTATTTCCTGGCGCTCCCGCCCATCGGACCCGATCCCTCCGGTCCGGCCATGTCCAAGGCCTTCGAGTTCCTGTCCAAACGGAATCGGGCGCCGGCTTTCACCCGCATCGAAAATGCGCCGGAGAGGCTGGCCGTTCGGTGCCGCGAGCAAGGCTACCGCGTGGCGCCCAAGGGACCGGACTATGTCTATCGGCGGGCTGACCTGGTCGCGTTGCGGGGGGATCGCTACAAGAGCCAGCGCGTGGTCTACAACCATTGCGCCGCGCACGCGCGTCCCCGGTATCGCCCATTTCGGTCTAACGACGTGGGTGCCTGCCTGGCTCTGTTTCAGCGGTGGCGCCAGGGTGTGAAACATGATGGTGTCTCCGATCTCGCCGCGCATCTGGCCGCCGACGCGGAGCATGCCCACCGAAACGGCATCACCCACGCTGCTGATTTAG
>VBOO01000080.1 GCA_005877505.1 Nitrospirota bacterium | reverse complement strand
CGGCAGGACCGGACCTCATCTCGGTCGGCGCGCTGACACACTCGGCCCCGGCGGCTCGCTTCAGCATGGATATCCTCCCCCAGTGACAGGACTACCTGCCCCTCTCACATTGGACGCGATTCATCCGCATCTGGCCACCCGCGTGATCGGGACGACTCTCCTTCTGCACGATGAAGTGGATTCGACGAATCGCGTCCTGGCGGATCTTGCGCAGCAGGGCGCGCATGACGGCACTGTCGTGGTCGCCGAGTCCCAAACGGCGGGCCGTGGCCGCTTGGGGCGGACCTGGCTCTCCCCTCGCGGGCTCAACCTGTACGTGTCCATTCTCCTGGCCCGGGCGCTTCCCTCGGAAACGGTCTCCTGGACCCCCATGCTCGCCGCGGTGGCGGTGCTCCGCGCCATCCGGACGCTGACCACCCTCGACGTCAGGCTAAAGTGGCCTAACGACGTGCTCGCCATCCGAAGCGGGGTGGGGCGCAAGCTGGCCGGCATCCTGGTTGACGGAGTCGGAACCGGCCAGGCGAGCGGACGTGCGATGGTGGTCGGCATCGGCATCAACGTGAACATGCCGGTCGCGGCCTTCCCCAAAGAGCTCCGCGCGACCGCCACCTCGCTCTTGATCGAGACAGAATCACCCGTCGACAGGGGCAGACTTCTGGCCACGTTGCTGGGAGAATTGGAGCGCCTGTACGATCACGCGTGCGCTCATGGGCCAGGTGACATCGCCGCCGCCTATCAAGCGGCGTGCGACACCATCGGCAAACCGGTCCGGATCGAGCTGCTCGGCAGCGAAAAGATTGAGGGGACGGCTGAAGGATTGGCTTCCGACGGCGCGCTGCGTCTCCGCACCAAGAATGAAAAGGTTCTCGAAATCCGCGCCGGCGATGTCGTACACTTGCGGTAGCCTTATGTTGCTGGCGATCGACATCGGCAACACGAACATCGTCTGGGGGGTCTTCGACGGTGCCAAGCTCCTGACCGACTGGCGGGTGGGCACGGACCACTCCAAGACTACCGACGAGTATGCCATCCTGCTCCTGGATCTCCTGAGGGTTGAAGGGGTCAGCCCGGATCGCGTGGACGGCGTCATCCTGTCGAGCGTCGTGCCCCCGCTGACCCCGCTCTTCGCGGAGATGTCCGAGACCTACCTCCACTGCCTCCCGCTCGTCGTGTCCCATGAGCTGGAATCCGGCCTGACCATCAAATACACCAACCCTCGCGAAGTCGGCAGCGACCGGATCGTCAATGCGGCGGCGGCCTACCGCCAATATGGCGGGCCCATCATCATCGTGGATTTCGGGACCGCCACCACCTTCTGCGCGGTCACGGCCGCGGGAGAGTATCTGGGTGGCGCCATCGCCCCGGGCCTGCGCATTTCCGCCGAGGCCCTGTTCACCCGAGCCGCAAAGCTCCCCAAGGTCGAGATGGTTCGTCCCAAAACCGCCATCGGCTCGGACACCGTGGCCAGCATGCAGTCCGGTTTGATCTTCGGGTACGCCGGGCTGGTCGACGAGCTCGTGCGCCGGATCCAGCAGGAGCTCGGCCAGGACTGCTTCGTGGTGGCGACCGGCGGGCTGGCAGGTTTGATCGCTCCGGAATCGCGGACGATCCGCGAGGTACGGCCGCACCTGACCCTCGAAGGGCTCGCCCTCATCTACACCCTGAACAGACCCTCCTAACTTCCCCTGCTCCAGGAAGTATTTTTCCAGGTAAACCGGTCTCTTGGCTTGAATACCGGCGCGCGATGGCTACTGTACAACCACGCCGAGTAAGCTGAATGAGAAAAAAGGGTGATTCCTTAGACAAAACAGACGGATTGGGTGCGGCCAACAAGGCGCGGCCGAGCGCCGAGGAGGCCGCGCCGGATGCTGAGGCCACAGCCGCCGGGACGGCGGAGTCCGCTTCGAGCGCCAGCGACCAGCAGCGCCGCTCCCTCGAGGAGGAGATCAAGGCCGTCCAGGATCGGTATCTCCGGTTGGCCGCGGAATTCGAGAACTACAAAAAACGGGCGCAGAAGGACCAGGCGGAGTATACGAAGTACGCCCTTGAGCGCCTCCTGCGAGAGCTGCTTCCCGTGTTGGACAACTTGCAGCGGGCGCTCCAGCACGCCCAGCTCTCGGGCGGCACGAACGGACTGATCGAGGGCGTGGAACTGACATGCAAGCAGTACTTGGAGGTCTTGTCCCGTTTCGGTGTCAGGCCGATCCCCAGCGTGGGGCTGCCCTTCGATCCAGCCGTGCACCAGGCCGTGGCGACGGTGGATCCCCAAGGACGGGCACCGAATACGATCGTGGAAGAATACGAAAAGGGGTACTACCTGCATGACCGCGTGCTGCGGCCGGCGAGAGTGACGGTCGCCGCGAGCGGTCCGGACGACTGCCGGGACGCACCGGTGAAATCGACGCCCTAACAGGGGAATGCTCGGCCGTTCATGATTCAGAGGCGGAGGGAAGGAGAAAGACCATGGGTAAAGTAATCGGAATTGATCTTGGGACGACGAACTCCTGCGTGGCCATCATGTCGGGAGGAGACCCGGTCGTCATCGCCAATGCGGAGGGGAACCGGACCACCCCGTCGGTGGTGGGGTTCACCGAGAAGGGTGAGCGGCTGGTGGGGCAGATCGCGAAACGCCAGGCCATCACCAATCCGGAGAACACCATCTACTCCATCAAGCGCCTGATCGGGCGGAAGTTTGAGTCCAAGGAGGTGCGCGAAGCGCTGAAACGCCTTCCCTACAAGGTCGTGCCCGCCCCGAACGGCGACGCGCACGTCGAGATCCGCGGAAAGCGCTACAGCCCGGCCGAGATCTCGGCCATGATCCTCCAGAAGATGAAGCAGACTGCGGAAGACTACCTGGGCGAGCCGGTGACGGAAGCCGTCATCACGGTGCCCGCCTACTTCGACGACAGCCAGCGGCAGGCCACCAAGGACGCCGGGCAGATCGCGGGCCTCAACGTGCTCCGCATCATCAACGAGCCGACGGCCGCCTCGCTGGCCTACGGCCTGGACAAGAAAAAGGACGAGCGGATCGCAGTCTACGACCTGGGCGGCGGCACGTTTGACATCTCGATCCTGGAAATCGGCGACGGCGTGTTCGAGGTCAAGTCCACCAATGGCGACACCTTTCTGGGCGGCGACGATTTCGACCTGCGGATCATGGACTGGCTGGTCGAGGAGTTCAAAAAGGACCAGGGCATCGATCTCAAAAAGGATCGGATGGCCCTGCAGCGCCTCAAGGAGGCGGCCGAGCGCGCGAAGATCGAGCTCTCGTCCTCCCAGGAGACCGAGATCAACCTGCCGTTCATCACGGCGGACGCCAGCGGGCCGAAGCACCTGGTGATGAAACTGACGCGGGCCAAGCTCGAGCAGTTGGTGGGCGATCTCATCCAGCGCACCATCGAGCCCTGCAAGAAGGCGCTGGCCGACGCCGGCGTCACGGCGAAAGACGTGGATGAGGTCGTGCTGGTCGGCGGCATGACCCGCATGCCGAAGGTCATCCAGCTCGTGCGGGAGTTCTTCGGCAAGGAGCCGCACAAGGGCGTGAACCCGGACGAGGTCGTCGCGGTCGGCGCGGCGATCCAGGGCGGCGTGTTGAAAGGCGAGGTGAAGGACGTGCTGCTGCTGGACGTCACACCGCTGACCCTCGGCATCGAGACACTGGGCGGCGTGTTCACGCGCCTCATCGAGCGCAATACGACCATCCCGACGAAGAAGAGCCAGATCTTCTCCACGGCGGCGGACGGCCAGACGGCGGTGACGATCAACGTCCTGCAGGGCGAGCGGGAGATGGCGGCCGACAACAAGTCGCTGGGCCACTTCGACCTCGTCGGCATCCCGCCCGCGCCGCGCGGCGTGCCCCAGATCGAAGTCACCTTCGACATCGACGCGAACGGCATCGTCCACGTGGGGGCCAAGGACCTGGCGACGCAGAAGGAGCAGTCGATCCGGATCACCGCGTCCAGCGGCCTGAACAAGGATGAGATCGAGAAGATGGTCAAGGACGCCCAGGCCCACGCGGCGGAGGATAAGAAGAAACGGGAGCTCGTGGAAGTGCGCAACGAAGCCGACAACCGCATCTACGGCATCGAGAAGCTCCTCAACGAGCACGGTGACAAGATCAGCGAGCAGGATCGCAACAAGATCAAGGAAGAGATCGAGGCCACTCGTAAGGCGATGCAGGGCAACGACCTGGACGCCATCCGGACGGCCACCCAGAACCTGGTCAGGGCCTCGCAGAAGCTCGGCGAGGAAATGTACAAAAAGACCGCGTCGAGCGGCGAGGGCGCGGCGGGAGCCGAGGGAGCCAGCAGCGACGGCCGCACCGGCGGCGCGGGCGGCGGTCAGGGCGAGGAAAAGGTGGTGGACGCCGAATACACCGAAGTGAACAAGGACAAGTCATGATCGTGTTTCGCCCTGACGAGCCATGGCCTCGACGGTGAAACGAGACTACTACGAGATCCTCGGCGTCGACCGGAACGCCAGCGAGGAGGAGATTAAGAAGGCCTACCGACGGCTTGCACGACAACACCATCCCGACACGCAGACCAGCGAGCACGAGAAGAAGGCGGCCGAGGAGAAATTCAAAGAGATCAACGAAGCCTACACCACGCTGAGCGACCAGGACAAGCGCCGTCGCTACGATACCTTCGGCCATGCCGAGGGCCCACAGGGCTTTGAGGGGTTCGGGCAAGGCTTCGGCGATATCTTCAACGACATCTTCGAGGACTTCTTCGGCGGACGGCAGGGAGGGCGCCGGGTCACACGCGGCTCCGACATCGAGTACCGTCTGAATCTCGCCTTTGAAGACGCCATCAACGGCAAGGAAGTCAGTCTGAAGATCCCCCGATGGGAGATCTGCAAGGAGTGTCGCGGCAGCGGGGCCAAGAGCGCCGAGCACATCAGGACCTGTCCGAGCTGCAAGGGTGCCGGCCAGCTCCGGTTCCAACAGGGCTTCTTCAGCATCAACAAGACGTGCGGACGCTGCCAGGGCACGGGCCACACCATCACCGCCTTCTGCCCGACGTGCCGCGGACAGCAGCGGGTGCAGACGGAACGCGTGCTCAACGTGCACATTCCGGCCGGCGTCGAGACGGGCAACCGGCTCCGCCTGGCGAACGAGGGCGAGCCGGGCGAGAACGGCGGCCCTCCCGGCGACCTCTATGTGCTGATCCATGTCGCGCCGCATCCGACCTTCACCCGCAAGGGCAACGACCTCGTCTGCGAAGTCCCCATCAGTTTCGCCGCTGCCACCCTCGGGGCCAAGATCAAGGTGCCGACGCTGAAGGGCGACGATGCGGTCATCAAGATCCCGCCCGGGACTCAGCACGACAAAGTCTTCCGGCTCAAGGGTCTTGGCGCGCCCAGCCTGCGGGACAATGGCACGGGCGATCAGCTGATCCGTGTGAAAGTCGAAATCCCCACGAAGCTGACCCCGAAGCAGAAGGAACTGCTGGAGGAATACGCCCGCAGCAGCGGCGAGTCGCTCGACCAAGAGGGCGGCATCCTCAGCAAGATGAAAAACATGTTCGAGTAACCCGGGTTAACGTGCCCGTCTTCTTCATCGAGCGGGACGCCATCCAAAACGGGACGGTGTCGATCACCGGCCCGTTGGCCCGCCATCTGAAGGGCAGCCTCCGCGTTAGGCCCGGCGAGACGGTCTTGCTGGGGGAATCGGGCGGGCCCCGTTACCACGTCCGCATCACCGCCACAGACCGCCATCGCCTCACGGGTAACATCCTCTCAGAATCCGCTCCTCCTCCGCACAACGTTCCACGCCTCACCGTTGGGCTTGCCCTGTTCAACCGCGACCACATGGAATGGGCGATCCAGAAAGCGACCGAGTTCGGCGTGGACCGCCTCCTCCCCCTCCTCACTGCCCGGACGGTCGTCCGCCCCAAGGCCGGACGAGCGAATCACCCGCTCGCCCGCTGGCAGCGCATCGCGCTCGAGGCCGCGCAGCAGAGCATGCGGTGGACCATTCCGACCGTGATGGAGCCGGTCTCCTTTGCCGCCTGGTGCGCCGACCCCGGTCAAGATGCCTGTCGGTGGCTGCTGTGGGAAGCGCCCCGCCGCACGCTTCTGCGCAACCGGCTACGCGGGCAGCCCCGCCCCGACTCAGTGACCCTGGCGGTCGGGCCGGAAGGCGGGTTTGACGCCAGTGAAGTCGAACTGGCGGAGCGCCACGGCTTTGAGGTCGTCTCGCTGGGTGATCATATCTTGCGGACTGAGAGCGCCATCCTGGCGGCGCTGGCTATCGTGCAGTATGAGTGGGGGAATCTCGGTTAGGGGACCGCAATCTGGACAATGATCCCCTTGTCGCCTACGGCAACGCCCGTCTTGCCATCGCGAAAGACAGTCCCGTAGAACGTCGTCTGCGGGCTGCGGCCGTAAGGTGACCACGTGAACCCGCCGTCCGTCGTCCTGAAGATCGCACCTCGGTCCCCGACAACCCAGCCGGTCTTAATGTCCGTGAAGGCCAGGCTCGTCAAGTCGATCGGCTGAGAGAGCGACCGGTCCTCCCATTTCTGTCCGCCGTCCAGGGTCTGCAGGAGGGCCCCGCTGTTGCCTGCGATCCATCCGACCGTAGAATCGGGAAACGCAATGTCAAAGAACGTGCTGGGCGACCCACTCTCGCGGACCGTCCACGTCCGCCCCCCATCTTTAGTGACCAGGAGGGTGCCCAGCGCGCCAGCCGCCCACCCGTCTTTCTCGTTGAGAAACACGACTGCGTAGAGGTGGGCTTTGCTGCCGGTCGGCCGGTCCTGCCACGAGGCGCCGCCGTCGTCCGTAGAGAGGATCGTCCCATCAGCGCCGGCGATCCAGCCACGTTTCTCATCGAGAAAGGTGACATCATAGAGGTTGGCGATCGTCCCGCTTTTTTGCGCCGTCCACTTGCCCCCGCCGTCCGTGGTCTTGAGAATCGTGCCATTCGCCCCGACCGCCCACCCGACCTTCGGCGAGGGGAACGCGACATCGTACAGATTCTCCTGGCCGCCGCTCTTTTGGGGCTTCCAGGAGGCCCCCCCGTTCGTCGTCGCGAGGATCGTACCTCCGCTGCCGACCACCCAGCCGGCAGTCGGGGAGGCGAAGGTGACCCCATAGAGCGTGAAGGTCGTTCCGCTCTTGACCACCCGCACCGGCTCGCGCGCGGGCGCGGCAGCCCGCGCCAACGTGACCGAGGAAAGCCCGGCGAGGACAGCTAACACGGTGAGGAGGCCGACCGGGTCTGTCCGTCTCATTATTGCTCTGATCCGAGGTCGCGTATGTTCTTGAGGTAATCCGAGGTGACTTTATCGAGACCTGTCGGCGTGAAGTTGCCGGCCTTGGTCTGAATCCACTCCTTGTCTTTGCAGCAGTTTCCGTCTGGCAGCAGGTCCCAAGAGCCTCGCGTGATCAGGACGGTCCCCGGAACCGCCACCTGCGGCACACGCACCTTGATCTCGGTGTCGGTCCAGCTCTCAACGTAGCCGGCCACGTGGCTGGCCTTGACGAATTCCTTGTTCGCCGGGAAGAGCACGGCCGTTCGCGCGATGTTCACGCCGAACTGTGTGAACTGGTTCTGGTGCCCCTCTCGGGAGAGATTGTCCTGCGTACGCTCATCGGACTTGATGAACTCTCCGAACCCGCTCCCCGTGATGGAAATCAGGCTGCCGATTTCCGCGGTCCCCGGCGAGATCGACGTGACCGTCGGCACCGCCAGGGTGAACACGCCGGCCTCGACCGCAGCGAACCCGCGTTCCGCGCAACACGTTCCGTCGGGCTTCACGGTTCCCGCACCCCTCCGGACCACCAGCGGGCCGCTCTTCGCGCTGATCGGCACCCACACGTCGATGACCCGGTCACTCCACTGAAAGACCCGGCCGGGGACGCCCCCGAAGAGCACCTGGTTGGGACCGCCCTCGTAAAATACGCCGAAATTCTCCCCGCTGATCGTCACGAGCGCGCCCACCGGTGCCGTGTCGGGGTTGAAGCCGATGACTTTGTGGGGCGTCAACCGAAACTCGCCCACCACCCGCGATTCGTTCCCGCGCTTCAACGTCACCGGCCCGGACGCACCATTGAGCGGAAACATCACACGGATCTGGGTATTGGTCCACTGGAGAATGGGAGCCGGAATTCCGTTGAAGACCACGGCGTCCTCTCCCGGTTTCCTCTGGCCAAATCCCCGGCCAGAGATCACGACGGGACTCCCTACAGGCCCTTCCGTGGGCTCCAGCGTGATGGGGGTCATCACCGCGAAGGCCACCGGGGCGCTGGTGCTGTACTCGACGGGCGCGCAGCAGGAGCCGTCCGGCAAGGGATCCATGGAGGCGACTCTGACTACCAGCGGGCCAGTGGTCGCATTCGACGGCACTTTCACTTCGATCCGCGTGTCCCGCCACTGCACCACCTCAGCCGCGACGCCGTTGATCTGCACCTCGCTCACCCCGAACGGCATCAGCGGGTCTTTCATGCCCATGCTCGGACCGAAGTTGCGCCCGATAATCTGCACTGTCGTTCCTGGGGCGGCTTCTTTGGGCGAGACTTCCTTGACGGTCGGCACTTCAACGGTGAAAGTTCCCACGGTCTTGGTCTTTGTGCCGGACTTGACAACTACCGGACCCGTGACGGCCTTGCGGGGGACCCTGACGACGATACGGTCATTCTCCCATTGCTCCACCAGCCCCCGGGCCTTGTTTTTGCCAAAGAGCACCGCATTGTTCCTGGCCGACACGAACTTACCGAACCCTTCGCCGGTAATGGTGACGGTGACGCCGATCGGGCCGGAATCAGGATTGATCGCGAAAGCCCCCCACGCGGAACCCCAGACCGTGAGGCTGGCCGCGATGATTGTCAAAAGACCGAATTTCTTCATGTCGGAGGCCTTCTCTTGTCAGAATCTGGGCAATGCCCAAAGCCGCGTCGCACTATAACACAGCGTGTTTGCGAGGTGTCAAGGAAGAGGGAAGTCCCTCAGGCTACCTTCGGCTGCGGCCAGATGCGGCGTCGTGTAAATGCTTTCCGTACATGCTTGTTTGGTCGGTCTCGCCTGGACGTTCTTCAGAAAGGCGCCGGCGAGCCCGACACGTTTTCGGGTTGCGATGCTTATACCGCGCAGGGCCTCAGCCTTCGGTACCCTGAG
>VBOO01000079.1 GCA_005877505.1 Nitrospirota bacterium | reverse complement strand
CGACGTTCTCGATCCACCGCGATCACTTCGCCCATCACGACTCGCACATTTCGCTGCCCTCGCAGAATGCTCCGGAACGGAGAGGCGATGTCGGCTGGCGAGAGCGCCGCGGTCGCGACTTGGTAGAGAAGAGGCTGAAACAGGTGATGATTGGTCCGATCGATAAGGACAATCTCTACATTCGCCCTGCGAAGACATTGCGCGGCAGTTAATCCCCCGAATCCTCCCCCAATGATGACCACGTGAGATGGTTTCATCCACCCAGCTCCGCCCCGCCCCTACATCCGCAACAGCCAGAGAAATTCCGCCGACACGAAGAGGTTGTTGATCGCGTGGCCGAGGATCGCCGGCAGGAGGCTACGGGTCCGCTCATAGGCCAGCGCCCAGAGGATCCCGCTCCAGAAGACCGACGCGAACCCGACCACCCCGTAGCCATGGACCAGCGCGAAGAAGACGGCACTCACTCCCATTGCCGGCCAGACCCCGAGCGCCTTCCGCAAGGTGGCGTAAAGCACGCCGCGGAACGCCAGTTCCTCGATCAGCGGCGCCCACACGACGCTATCGAGGAGCTCGCACGCGACGAGCCAGGACGGTCCCCACAGCAGATCTTCCAAGAGCCCGTCCGCCCAATGAGCCTTGATGTGAAGGGCTTCGCTGCCGACCGTGATCAACACCTCTCCGAGCACCGACAGGGTGCTGATCACCAGGGTCGCCCCGACGATCCGCGCGACCCTGCCCGGCTGCAGTGTCAACCCGAAGGCCAGCGGCAACGACAAGCCGCGAAGTGAGCAGTACCGGAGCGTCCACCAGACCAACGGCGCGCCCGCCGCCAGCGTCGAGAGGCCGGCGAACAGAGACTCTCTCGGAAGCAGGAAGGTGGACGCGAGGCCGATAAGCAGAAAACCGAACACTCCCCGCACGAAGAGCCCGAGGCCGTCCTGGTGCGACCAGAGGGGCGGCAAGGGCGCGTCCCCGACCACTAACGAAAGGCGCCGCGCCAGGACCTTGCCCAGGACCACCGCGCCGAGTACCACGAGAGCCAACTGTCCCAGAATCAGGCTGATCCAGCGATCGAGCAAGGCTTCCCCGCGCGCGACGATGGACGCTTCCGCCTCGGCCTGGACGGCATCATCGTCCATCGCAGCGGCCACGCGCGCGACCAGCACATCGGCAAACCAGCCCGGAGTCAGCTCCGAGCGGATCTGCACCACCAGCATCCGCCCCGTCTCCCGATCTAGCGCGGGCACCAGATAAGCCGCCCGGACCCATTGCGCCATGCGAGCTTGCGACGCGCCCTGGAACTCCCAGGGAACCAGCGCGGCGTTCACGCGGTTAATCTGGCCGTCTTCCCCCAACAGGATAACCCGATAGAGCTGGGCGTTGGGAGCAGGAACCGCGCCGACGAGTTCGTCGTACCAGGCAACCGCGTCGCCCAGCGTGTCCTCGGAACCGGCGAAGGCCACATACAGCGCCCGCTTCCAGTCGTGTGCCACAGGGAGTGCGGCCCGCAGGTCCAGGTCCCGGGACACGACCCGCTCCAGCGATTCTTCAGGGTGCTCCAACTGGCCCAGCCGAGACGAGGAGGACGGGATGACCGCCAGCCCGAGATACAGGCCGACGAAAAGCCCGTAGACGGCGGTCACCCAGGGGGAGAAGAGGGAGGGGGGACTCTCGGACGGCTGGTCGGCATCAGGCATGGGGCGGGAGTATAGCACCAAACGCGGAATGATGAACTCTGAACGATGAACTCGGAATTCATCACTCAGCGTTCTGCGTTCAGCATTTACCAGTGCCGGAGCAATCGGTATAATGCGTCCATGTTGCGATCCGTGTCCGAACTCGCGCCGTCCACCCGCCTTCTGCTCGGTCCTGGTCCCAGCCTCGTCCATCCCCGTGTGCTTCGCGCCATGAGCACGCCGCTGCTCGGCCATCTCGACCCCGAATTCCTCACGATCATGAACGAGGTGCAGGCCCTCCTTCGCACAGTCTTCCAGACGAAGAACCCCTTCACCATCGCCGTGTCCGGCACCGGCTCGGCCGGCATGGAGGCCGCACTCGTGAACCTGATCGAGCCGGGCGACAGCGTGATCGTCGGCGTCAACGGCGTGTTCGGCATGCGCATGGCCGACATCGTGGAACGCGCGGGCGCCAAGGCCATCACGATCGAGGTCCCGTGGGGAGAGATCATTGACCCCAACCGCCTGGAGGACATGCTGAAACGCACGGGCTTCGCCAAAGCGGTCGCCCTAGTCCATGCGGAGACCTCCACCGGCGCCCATCAGCCGATGGAGGAGATAGGCCCGCTCTGCCGACGGTACGGGACGCTCCTCGTCGTAGACGCCGTCACGTCCCTCGGCGGCGTGCCCGTACGGGTGGACGCGTGGGGGATCGACGCCTGCTACAGTGGGACGCAGAAATGCCTGAGCTGCCCGCCGGGACTTGCCCCGCTGACCTTGAGCCCACGAGCCCTGGAGGTGGTCAAGGGGCGGAAGGCGAAGGTACAGAGCTGGTACCTCGACCTGTCGATGATCGCGGACTACTGGGCTGAAGGAAAGCGCGCCTACCACCATACGGCCCCCATCAGCATGATCTATGCGCTGCGTGAAGCCCTGCGCCTCGTCGTGGAGGAAGGGCTGGAGGCCCGGTTTGACCGTCATCACCGCAACAGCGCGGCGCTCCTGGCCGGACTGGCGTCGCTGGGGTGCGAGCCCCAGGCACAGGCCGGACACCGGCTGCCCACGTTGAACTGTGTGCGCGTGCCCGCTGGCGTGGACGAGGCGGCGGTGCGCAAGACGCTGTTGGCCAAATTCGGCATCGAGATCGGCGGCGGGCTCGGCCCGCTCGCCGGCCAGGTGTGGCGCATCGGATTGATGGGCGAATCCTCGCGGCAGGAGCACGTGGTGACGCTCCTGTCCTCACTCGAACAGATCTTCAGCCAACACGGGTGGACCAAGCGGTGCGGCGCGGCCCTGACCGCAGCCCTGCAGGTCTACGCCACAGCAATCTGATCTCGGCTGATGCACCCGAGCGGTGGTGTAATGGCACCGAATCGCATCGCTCTTCCCCTCCCAGCCGCCTCTAACTCTCGGTAATTTCTTGGACTGCCCTGCTCCCACACCAGGCGCAAAACTTGCTTCTCCACCACGGGGAATGACTGTCACCCTTCCACCAGCGGGGACCACCACCTGCGAAAGGAGGACCGTATGCCATGGGGATTGCACACCAAGGACACGCCGGGCCAGGGCCGCATTCTGATCGTGGACGACGAAGACGACATCAGGAAAGTTCTGCGCCTGACGCTCACCAAGGCCGGGTATGACGTCGTGGAGGCCGACCACGGGGGCAAGGGCATCGAGGCGATCGGCGCGGACGACAACGCGCTCATGGTTGATGTCATCATTTGCGACATCCGCATGCCCAAGATCAACGGGGTGGAGGCCATCACCTTTTTCCAACGGCAGTACCCATCGGTTCCGGTCATCGTCCTGACCGGATACCCGGACCAGAAGATGGCCACCGAGCTCCTGAACCGGGGCGTATATGATTACCTGGTCAAGCCGGTGGACCAGGACAAGTTGCTGGAGAGCATCGCCGAAGCGATGGCGCACCGGCTGGCGTTGAAGCACGACCACTGACCGGGTGCGCGTGGACCTGGCTCGCTCGACCATACGGGTGATCATCCTGGGCGCCGGTAAGGGCGGGACGGCGCTGCTCGAGCTCTTCACGCGCAGCCCCGACGTCGAGGTGGTCGGCATGACGGACCTCAACCCCGACGCACCGGGGCTGCGCCTGGCGAAGAACCTGGGCATTCCGACGACGACCGATGCGCTCGCCCTCATCGCGGAGAGGCGGGCCGATCTGATCGTGGACGTGACCGGCGACCCGAAGCTGGGGGCCCAGCTCGTCCAGCACAAGCCGCCACGCGCCGAAATCCTGGGCGGGAAGGCCGCGCTTCTGATCTGGAAGCTGGCCCAGCACGAGCAGGACCTGCGCGACCAGCTCATCCAGGCGGAGAAGCTGGCGTGCATCGGCACGCTGGCCTCGGGCATCGCTCACGAGATCAACAATCCCCTCTACACGATCACCGGCCTCTCGGAGCACCTGCGGGAGGAGACGCGACCGGAGGTGATCCGCGACTATGTCGAGGACATCATCAAATCGGGCCGGCGCATCGCGGACATCGTCCAGGACCTGAACGCGTTCGCCCGGCGTTCTCACAGAGAGGAGCAGTGCAATGTCAACCTCAACCACACGCTGGACGAGGCGGTCAAAATGGCGGCGCGGCGGGCGACCATGGTTGATCAGATTAAGGTCGTCACGCAGTACGGCGACGTGCCACCGGTACGGGGCAACGCGGACGAGCTCCTGCAGGTCTTCGTCAACCTCGTCACCAACGCCGTGCAGGCCATGGAGGGGCAGGGCACGTTGACGCTCTCCACCTCCAGCGCGAACGGGTTTGTGTTCACGACAATTAAGGACACGGGGCCCGGCATCCCCTATAACAACCTGAATCAGATCTTCGACCCGTTTTTCACCACGAAGGAGCAGGGCAAGGGGACGGGTTTGGGCCTCCATATCGTCCGCGACATCGTGATCCAACACGGCGGACGCGTGACGGTGGACAGCACCCTGGGGCAAGGCGCCACCTTTACCGTTAAGCTGCCCGTCTTACAAATCCCGTAGAGGCACGACGTTCGAGAGCACTCATGTAGGGGCACGGCGCGCCGTGCCCCTACGAATCATCTTGAAGGGCGGCGCGGCCGGGTCGTATGATGCCGGGGCTGCGCTAAGGGAGGGTGCCATGGCCGAAGGTCTGCAGGTGGGGGACAAGGCCCCGGACTTCTCACTGCCCGACCAGGATGGCAAGACGGTCAGTCTGAAGAGCCTCAAAGCCAAACAGGTCGTGCTCTACTTCTACCCCAAGGACGACACGCCGGGGTGCACCAAGGAAGCGTGCGGCTTTCGGGACTCCTCGAGAGCGATCGAGAAGGCCAACACCGTCGTGCTGGGCGTCAGCATGGACGACGCCGAGTCCCATCAGAAGTTCATCAAAAAATACAGCCTGCCCTTCACGCTGTTGTGCGATGCGGATGGCACGGTGTCGAAAGCCTACGGGGTCTACAAGAAGAAGAACATGTACGGGAAGACCTACTGGGGCATCGAGCGCAGCACGTTCATCATCGACGAGACCGGCAAGCTCAAGGCGGTTTTCCGCAAGGTGAAAGTGGACGGCCACATTCCCGAGGTCCAGGCCGCTCTGAAGGGCTGAGCGCGCCGCTCGCGATCCGCCGGGCTATGTGATCCAGGGCAGAACGACACAACTTTATCATGGATCCATCAATACGTTTTGAGCATTATTCCCGCAATGACAGGACGCCCCCTCACCCTAACCCTCCAGGGAGAGGGAATTAGTCGGCTTACATGCTAAGACACGACCGTGACATCTCAGGTCACATCGCTTCGAAAATCTCTGGCACTCAGAATATCGCGGTTCCCCCCACGGTTAGGGCGATTGTCGCTTCTCCCGGAGAAAGGATCCAGTGACATCCGAGGTCCCTGCGGCTCAGGATCCTACCGGTGCCTCGCACCGGCCGGCTTTGCCTTGCCTTACGGTTCCTGTACAATGACCGCCGTGGCCTTTGACCCCGACAACCCGCCCATCTGGCTGCGCAAGCTCCATGTGAGCGCGGCGCAGATTTCTCCCGATGATTACGCGCGGACGCCGGAGGAAGGCATCCTGCTAGGCTGTGTGCTCTCCGATGCTGTTCGCGAGTGGTCCCTGGCCTGTGCCCAAGCCCTGGGCTTTGCTCCCCTGCCACCGCGCCCTCCGTTCGACAATCCATTCCGGCCCAATCAGGTCGCCGCACTATCCGGATCAGCGCCGCGAGAGGACAGTGCCGCCCGCTGAGCAGGCCCGGCTGGCCGACTGCCTGTGCGCGGCGATCGAGGCCTAGCCGCCCTCGCCTCCGCTCTATTGCCTGGTCGGCGCCCTGGCCGTGAATGCCTGGGGGCGGATTCGCACGACGCAGGATATTGATGTGCTCGTACTCTCCCAGGAATCGGCCCGGGCGCACCTGACCGGCTCGCTCCTCTCGCACGGGTTTCAGCCCGATACAAGCTGGGTCGAACGCAACCCCATGGCCAAGGATCGGGTGCTTCGCCTGGGCCATCCCTCTCATCCTGGGATTCCCCTCGATCTCCTGTTTTCGGCCGACCCTCATGAAGAAGCAGCGCTGGTCCGGCGACGAAGCCTGGATCTGTTGGGTGTGTCCGTCAGCGTCTGTTGCCCGGAAGACCTGATTCTCATGAAGCTCAAAGCAAGCCGCCCCCACGACTTCGAGGATGCTCTCGGCATCGTCAAGAATCCCCACCTCCAACTCGACCTGGCCTACCTCTGGAGTTGGGCGGACCGGATGGGCCTCCATGGAGAGCTGCACTATGTCTTGCAAGCAGCCTCCACAGGCTGATAACCCGCCGGCTCCATGCATGCCTACTGCCCCGCCGCGTCGCGACCCTACTAAATGCAGAATGCTCCCCCTCACCCTCCCCTCTCCCATGGCCCGTTGCATCTGGGGAGCAACGGGCAGCCCCGGAGAGGGTGAAATTAGCCGAAGGCTAGGTCTTTGAGCCGCACCAGGATGCTGTGGCCGCGCGATAGGCCGGGATTACGTCTTGGGCCCGGAACGGCAATCACGAAAGCGGCGGATGATCCTCACGCCGTCCCACTTCCCGAACTTCTCGGCCAGCCGGTCCATCTCGGCGGCGGCCTTCTCCCTCTTCGTCTTTCGTTCGGACGCCTTCCGCTGAGTCTGCTGCTGGATGCGCATGGCTTCCCCATCTTTCGACACAGGAGAGGTGTGTATGGTGGTAGAGAACGAATGATGCTGTCAAGGAGAGGGAGGCGTCAAAGTCGGCACGAGCAGGGCGCGCATGGCATCGAGCTCGGCCTTGTCGAGTTCCAACATGGTTTCGGCCTGCCGGGAGACCTGCTCCGGATCGGCGGCGATCAACTCTCCCAGCCGTTGGATGGCCAGAAAGGGGCCGACCAATTTCCCATTGATGACATCACGCAGGAACGGTTTCAGCACCTTGACCAGCGCCGCCAGCATGGGGTTGTCCAGCCTCGCATAGACCGCCATCTGTGTCTCGACGGACTCCTTCCCGTCGTTGCCCCTGCGTGTCTGCGAGGTGAGTGTGACGATCGCCTCCCCGGTGATCAGCGGGAAGACCCTGCCGTGATGGGTGCCCTGGATGTGGTAGACCCGCTGCGTCGAGTCCTTGTAGAGCAGTTCGACCAGCGCCTCGGACCCTTGCCCGTCGGCCCCCTGGAAGCCCTGCGCCCCGACCCGGTCGATGGTATATTGGCCGATCCCCAGCGTACGGACCAGCGCAGCGGTCAGGACCACGTGGTTCAGCAAAAAGTCGTAGACCGCTTTCCGGACTGGAGTCACGATCGGCGGGTTGACGTGGCTGGTCGTGGGGTCGTTGACGACGCCGGCCAGGAGGCAGAGTGCATGGCGCTCCATCCTGTCGAGAGGAAAGCTGCGCCCCAGGTCGTCGATGCGGAGCCCGCAGTCCTGCTCGCCCGCGACCGGCGGGACGAGCAGCACCACCGCCAGTACGACGATGAAAAGGATAGAGGGTGAAGAATGAATACGGCTACTCGCCGACCACCTGGATCACGAGGTCGCGTTTTCTGGGCCGCGTGTCGAAATCCACCACGACGATCTGCTGCCACGTGCCGAGCAGCAGCGCGCCGCCGGAGAAGGGGATGGTCACCGAGGCACCCTGCAGGTGCCCCCGCAAGTGGCTGTGCGCATTGTCTTCGCCGGGATTGCGGGTGTTGTGCTGCCAGCTCGCGTCGGCCGGGATCAGACGGTCCCAGATGGCCTTTGTGTCGGCGCGGATGCCGAGCTCGTCCTCGATGAGCATCACGGAAGCGGTAGTGTGCCGGATGAAGACTGTGGCGATCCCGGCTGTGAGGCCGGACTCGACCACCGCTTCCTGGACCCGCTTGGTGATGTTCTCGATCTGGGTGTTGCCGCGCATGTCCAGCCGAATCGGGATAGTCTTGACGCTCATGGCTTTGCGGACCTTGCGCCTAGAAGATTCCCTCGTCCCCTCAGGGGGAGAGGAGAAGGTGACGGGGCTTCAAGGCCGGTACACCCTCACCCCAACCCTCTCCATTGACCCGTTGCATTCCGAAGAGCAACGGGTGCCCCGGGAGAGGAGAGTATTTGTGGTTTTCCGGGTCACTTAGCCTTGCGCCTTCAGCGATCTGAGGTAGCGGACTTCATGGCGCGGCAACGCGGCGCCGCGGGCCTCGGCGAGCAGTTGATCGAACGCGCCCTCCGCGGCCACCTCGCGCACCGCCTGCAGCACACGGGGGCTCA
>VBOO01000302.1 GCA_005877505.1 Nitrospirota bacterium | reverse complement strand
GCGAACGACGATCTCCTTGACCGCCAGCTCGCCCTTCGTCAATGTCCCGGTCTTGTCCAGCACGACGGTCGTCAAGGCCCGCGCCTGTTCCAGGGCCGCGCCGCTCCGGATCAGGATTCCATGCTCCGCGCCGCGACCGATCCCCACCATGATAGAAGTCGGCGTCGCCAGCCCGAGCGCGCACGGGCAGGCGATGATCAGCACGGCGACGAAATTGAGCAGCGCCTTGGTGAAGCCAGGCGCCGAACCGAACGTGAGCCACAGGCCGAACGTCAGCAGGGCCACGGCGATGACAGCCGGCACGAAGACCGACGCCACCTGGTCCGCGAGCCGCGCAATGGGTGGCTTCGAGCCCTGTGCCTCCTCCACCAGCCGCACGATCCGGGCGAGCGCGGTGTCCGCGCCCACCTGGGTCGCCTTGAAGCGGAAATATCCGGTCTTGTTAAGCGTGGCGCCAATGACTGGATCACCGGGGCCCTTGTCCACCGGCACGGACTCGCCGGTCAGCATGGATTCGTCCAGCGAGGATGTGCCTTCGAGGATGACGCCGTCCACCGGCACCTTTTCGCCGGGGCGGACGATGACTATATCGCCGACCTTGACCTCTTCGACCGGGATATCCCGTTCGCGGCCGTCGCGGATCACACGCGCCTGCTTGGCCTGAAGGCCGATGAGCCGCGTCAAGGCCTCAGACGTCCGCCCCTTGGCCCGGGCCTCGAGGACACGGCCGAGCAGAATGAGCGTGATGATCGCCGCGGACGAGTCGAAATAGACTTGGGGTATCGCGCCCCCGGCCGTGAAGATGTCGGGCGCCACGGTGGCTGCCACGCTGTAGCCGTACGCCGCCGACGTGCCGAGCGCGATCAAGGTGTTCATGTCGGTGGTCCCATGCCGGGCCACCGCCCATGCGCCTTTATAGAACTGCCAGCCTGCCCAGAACTGCACCGGCGTCGTCAACAGCAACTGCAACCAGAAGGACACCGATTGCGAAACGGGCAGGCCGAGGTGCTCCGACATGCCCAGGAGCATGACCGGCACGCTCAGCGCCGCGGCCACCCAGAACCGCCGCTTCAGTGCTCGATACGCGGCCTGCTTCCGTTCCTGTCGCTCCTCCATACCTACCCCTCTCCCCTGGAGAGAGAGGGCCACCGTACTTTCCCCTCCCCCCTCGCGGGAGAGGGTGAGGGTGGGGGGCAGACCCGTCGGCAGAACCGGCGTGTAGCCGAGGCTTCGAATGGTCTCCTGAATCGCCGCGGGATCGGTGACCCCCGGCTGGTACTCGACGGTCGCCTGCTCGGTGGCCAGATTGACGGCGGCGCGGGAGCCCCCAGGGACCGCGCTCAAGCCGTGCTCGATCTTGGCGACGCAGGAGGCGCACGACATGCCTTCGATCGGGATCGTGAGCGTCGCTGTGCTCGCCACTCCACGATTCCCTCCCCCAATGACCCGTTGCATTCTGGGGAGCAACGGGTTCCCCGAGAGGGCGGGGGTGAGGGGGGCCTCTGCCTCTGCGGGCTTAGGTCGCATCGGCATCATCACCGGAGGGGACAGATTTGAAATCTGTCCCCTTCCTAGTTTGAGGACCGCCTCCGGGTCCTTCTCGAAGGTCCGTTTGCACCCCGGCGCGCAGAAATAGTACGTGGTGCCGTTGTGCACCGCTGTGGCCGGCGCCGTCTGTTCGTCCACGGTCATCCCGCAGACCGGATCAATCGCCATGAGATAAGACTATAGGGCGGGGGAGGGAGGTTTCAAGTGAAGTGTAATGAAGGCGACTGACAAAGACGCGCTGATGGCGGCCGTGGAGGGGGCCATTGGGATGAGGGTAACTCTTTAGGGCAAACCTAATTGTGGTAAGTCAGCGTGATCCCCACTTCATAGCCGCCAACCTTCAGCGTCGTGTTCGCACCAAAAAGCTGGCTGTCAAATGTCCGCTGCTCTTGAACGCCATACGTGGACCAGATATCGAGCAGAAGCCCTGGGGTGAAACGGTAGGCCAAACCCGCCGCGATATGGTGCTGGACGATGTTGGCGTTGATAGGATCCAAGGTGGTCTTGGGAATCGGGTTATTGCCGAAATTATAGCCGCCTCGAACGCTGAAGCGGTCGGTCACGTCGTACAAAGCCCCTACGGCGATGACGTATTGGTCGCGCCAGTTGTAATTCAGGACAAACGAGTCCGAAGTGCTCCCATTCGTCAACTGGACTACGACGTTATTCATTGCCCCATCCCAATTGATCCACTGGAACTTCGTCGCGATAAGGAGGCTGGGCGTCGGTCGGTAGGAGACTCCCACCGCCACGTCATCCGCCCATTTGAATCCAAAGGCCTTATAGTCAAACGTGCTTTTCACTCCACCAAAGTTTTTGGTAATCTGCCCATGATCGAAAGTGATGGGTGTCTTCATGGTATAGGCGACCCCGACCGTCACTGTATCAGTGACCTTGTACAGCGCGCCGAACTTCGGAGTGAACCCCACATCATAGCCACAGGAGGTCGGCGGAAACGCGAGGCCATTGGCTCGGTTACACTTTCCCGTCGTTTCAAAACCAAATGGAAATCCTGGGCCACTTGGCGTGTTAGGAAAAATAGTCAGCGACACATCCGCATAGGAGATGGCCAAGGCCACTCCGACGGACAGATCCTTCGTGACCTGATAGGCGATGGTGGGCGTCAGTTTGTAATAGCGAAGCTGCGTGCCTTCCTTGTCCACAGTCCCACCGAGTGCCGGTGCAGTCGTGACATCCCGAAAATCCGAAGTCGTGCCGCCGATGGTGAAGAACCCGATGCCCATAGTGATCGGAGTCCCTTTGATGGATTGAACGAGCCCGGCATTCGGGATCACGACCGGATCGTTCTCCCCGTCCTTCGCGTTCGCGCTGTTCTGAAGCCGCAACTCTGCCTTCAGCATGCTGACAGCAAACCCTGCGTGCGTTCCCTTAAGCTCTGTGAGGCCGGCCGGATTCGAGTTCATGGTCGTAAAGTCAAGGGCGACGGCCGTGTCTGCTCCTGCCAGCGCCGAGGAGATGCCTCCCGACCCGATCAGGTTCAACCCATTCGTCGCCAGGCCCAGTTCAGGCAGGAGAAGGTTTAAGAGCACCAGGCAGAACGTCCAACCCGCAACTTTTCTCAACGCAGTACCTCTTTGATGAGCAATGGCCACAGTCTAGCTCCCGGTGTGAAGCCCCTGCTTCCGTCATGAAGACGAGGAGTTAAAATGTCAGTACGTAGCGGAATTGTCAAGACCCAGGTGTCAGGAGAGGTTCTGCCGGAGCCAGACGACCGCGCCTCGTCATCTCACTCCATCACATTGAGGACGAGACCGGTGAGGGGCTTCGGATAGAAATAGGTGGACTTGTGGGGCATGCGGTCGCCGACCCGCGCCACGTCCTTGACCTCGGTGACTTTGGGGGAATTCAGCAGAAACGCCAGCTCGCCGTCGCCCCGCGTCACCGCCGCCAAGGCGTCCTCTTCATCCTTTATATAGATCAAGCGTTCCTCGTCCTGCGGCGTCAGGTGCAGGGTTTCGCGAAAGGCCAATTGCTGAAGAATGGAGACGTCCAGCCGTTCGCGGGTGGACGGACCCAGGCGGGCCAGGCCTGCCGGACTGGGA
>VBOO01000301.1 GCA_005877505.1 Nitrospirota bacterium | reverse complement strand
AGAGGGACATAGGGTGAAGAAATCTTAGCACACTATTCCTTGTGGCCGCACTCGTCGTTGCGGCAGACAAGGCTGGTGCCGGTCTGCTTGGAGTACTTTTCCACCAGAAACGGCGCGCGGCATTGTGGGCAGGGCTTCGCTACGGGCCGGTCCCAGAGGGCGAAGTCGCACTTGGGGTAGTTCGTGCAGGCGTAGAACGTGCGGCCCTTCTTGCTGCGCTTCTGCGTGAGGTCGCCGCCGTCCTTGGGGCACTTGACGCCGATGGGAATGGGCTTGGTGGTCTTGCAGGTCGGGTAGGCCGAGCAGGCGAGGAACTTGCCGAATCGGCCGTTCTTGATCACCATCGGTGAGCCGCACTTCTCGCACTTCTCGTCGGTTGTCGTGTCCTCCTTCGCGACGATCTTGATGGTGCCGTCGGGCAGCTTCTCGAAGTTCTGGGTGTTCTTGCAGGGCGGATCCTCTCTGTAGCCCGGACAGGCCAGGAACTTCCCGTTCCGGCCCCACTTGATCTCCATCATCCGGCCGCACTTCTCGCAGGGGATGTTCGTCGGCGGCGCGACCGTGTCCTTGGGGCCGGGGAGGCGCTTGGCTTTTTCGATGTCCTTGCTGAACGGCAAGTAGAAGTCGCGCACAGCGGTGACCCACTGCTTCTCGCCCTCCTCGACCTCGTCCAGTTCCTTCTCCATCAACGAGGTGAAGTCCACGTCGAGGATGTCTGGGAACCCCTTGACGAGGAAGTCATTCACGGTGAGGCCGGTCTCCGTTGGCGCGAAGCGGCCGTCCACCTTCTCAACGTACCGGCGTTCCTGGATCGTGGAGATGATGCTCGCGTAGGTCGAGGGCCGACCGATCCCTTTCTCCTCCAACTCGCGGATTAGCAGGGCCTCGTTGTATCGGGGCGGCGGCTGGGTGAAGTGCTGCTTCGGTGTGAGGCCTGGCGCGGCCTGCCCTTCCTGCGCGACGAGGCGGAGAGGCTCCCCTTCGGAGAGGACCGGCAACTGCCTTTCGGCCTCGTCCTCCTCCTCGGTCGCCCGCTCGGCCTTACGGCTCTGCGCAGCGAGCTCGGCGTCCTTGCCTTCCTGGTACACCGCCAGATGGCCGGCGAACTTGACGACGGTCCCCGTGGCCCGGAACACATAGGTGTCCGCTGTGTGCTCAGGGCGACAGTCCACGCGGGTGACCTCCAGGAGGGCCGGGGCCATCTGGGAGGCGAGGAAGCGGTTCCAGATCAGCTTGTAAAGCTGATAGTGGTCGCGATCCAGGAACGGCCTGATGGACTCGGGATCGCGGTGGACCGACGTCGGCCGGATGGCCTCGTGGGCTTCCTGGGCGGCCTTCTGGGTCTTGTAGACATTGGGTGTGCTCGGGAGGTACTGGCTTCCGAACCGCTCGCTAATGACCTGCCGGGCTTCTTCGGCGGCTTCCCTGGCGATCCTGGTGGAGTCGGTTCGCATGTAGGTGATCAACCCGACCGGCCCCTCCTTGCCGATAACCATGCCCTCGTAGAGCTGCTGGGCCAGGGTCATGGTCTTCTTGGGGCTGAAGCGCAGCTTGCGCGCCGCCTCCTGCTGCAGCCGGCTCGTGATGAACGGCGCCACCGGATTGCGCTTCTTCTCCTTGCGCTCGATGGCCTGCACGACGAAGGTCTGGTCCCGGACCGCCCTCACGATGCGCTCGGCCTCCTGGGCCGTGCGGACGTCCGCCTCCTGGCCGTTGATGCTGTGGAGCTTGGCCTCGAAGGGCGGCGGGTGTTCCCCGACCAGCGTCGCCGTGATGGTCCAGTACTCCTCCGGGCGGAAGGCTTCGCGCTCGCGCTCGCGCTCGCAGATCAGCTTGACGGCCACCGACTGCACGCGCCCCATGCTGAGGCCCCGGCGGACCTTCTTCCACAGCAACTGGCTGCCCTGGTAGCCGACGATCCG
>VBOO01000300.1 GCA_005877505.1 Nitrospirota bacterium | reverse complement strand
TTCCGCTCCGCCAGGGTCCCCGCCGCTGCCGCCCCTTTATCCCTCTCACTGTTCCCCTCCATCCGGGATTTCAGTGATTTTTCTCCCATCCTGTCGGCATAATATTTGCTTAGGGTTTAGAGTGGTAAAGCGATCAAGTGGATGAAAGCCTGAGGAACCATGGCACTGCCACCCATGTGGCTGGAGAAATTAGAGAACGAAAGTCCATTAGCCACATCCCCTCTGCAGCGAGCGCTCCACTTCTGATTCCAACTACGGAGAAGGAGAGCGGTTGATGCGTGTACAATTGCGAACAAGCCCCGTTGTGGTCCTCGGTCTCGCCGCGGTTTATCTCCTGGCCGGCAAGCTGGGGTTGCTGCTGGCCTTCGTGCATGCCAGCGCGACCCCGGTGTGGCCTCCCACGGGCATTGCGCTGGCCGCCCTCTTACTGTTGGGCTATCGCGTCTGGCCCGGCATCTTCCTGGGCGCGTTCCTCGTCAACCTCACCACGGCGGGTTCCGTCGCGACCACGCTCGGCATCGCGACGGGAAACACCCTCGAAGGGCTCGCCGGCGCCTACCTGGTGAACAGGTTTGCCCACGGCGCCCACGCCTTTGACCGTCCTCAGGATGTCTTCAAATTTGCTGCTCTCGCGGCACTGGCCAGCACGACGGCAAGCCCCTTCTTCGGGGTGACCAGCTTGGCCCTCGGCGGCTACGCCGATTGGGCCGAGTATGGACGCATCTGGCTCACCTGGTGGATGGGAGATGCGGGCGGCGCACTCATTGTGGCCCCGGTCCTGCTGCTCTGGGGCCAGGACCCCCGTGTGCATTGGTCTCTGGCGCAGGTGAAGGAAGTGGGCCTCGTGCTCGTGACCCTTGTGCTGGTGGGGCTGACCGTGTTTGGCGGGGTGCTTCCTGCCACCATAAGAACTTATCCACACGCCTTTCTCTGTATCCCAGTCCTGGTATGGACGGCCTTCCGGTTTGGCCCACGCGAAACCGCGACGGCCATGTTGCTGCTCGCAGGAATTGCGATCTGGGGTACGTTGTCGGGGTTCGGCCCCTTTGCAAGAGAAAACCAGAACGAATCACTTTTGTTGCTGCAATCCTTCATGGGGGTCATTCCCGTGATGACCCTGGCCGTGGCCGCCGGTGTGGTGGAACAAAGGCGGACGGAAGCAGCGCGGACACGCGAAGTAGCCGACACGCGGGCCATTCTCGACATGGCCCTGGATGCGGTGATTGGGATGGACGAGCATGGCGTCATTACAAATTGGAACCCTCGTGCCGAAGTCATCTTCGGGTGGACCGCGGGTGAAGCGGTAGGGAAAAAGCTTTCCGAGGTACTGATCCCACCCCAATATCGGGAGGCGCACAACCGCGGCCTGAGGCACTTCCTCGCCACCGGGCAAGGGCCGGTTCTCAACCGGCGCATCGAAGTCACTGCCTTGCGGCGTGACGGGACGGAGTTTCCCGTGGAGCTCTCAATCCTTCCCTTGAAGGTTGGCGCCTCCTATCGGTTCATCGCCTTCATCGCCGACATCACGGAACGCAAACGGGCCGAAGAGAGAAAGGCCCGACTAGCGGCCATCGTGGAGTCCTCGGATGACGCGATCATCGGCAAGACCCTGGACGGCATCGTCTTCACTTGGAACAGAGGGGCAGAGCGCATCTTCGGCTACACCGCGGAGGAGGTCCTGGGACAGCCGGTCACGATGTTGATCCCCCCCGACCGCTTGGGCGAAGAGCCCAAGATCATCGCACGGCTTCAACGTGGGGAGCGAATCGAACACTTTGATACCGTGCGGCGACGAAAAGACGGAAGGGGGGTTGACGTCTCCTTGACCATTTCACCGATCAAGGATGAGACCGGAAAGATCATCGGGATATCGAAGGTTGCCCGTGACATTACCGAACGCAAGCGCGAAGAAGCGGAACGTGAACAACTGGTCAGCGACCTGAAGGACGCGCTGGCCAAAGTGAAGACCTTGTACGGCTTGCTGCCGGTATGCGCGTGGTGTAAGAAATTCCGTTCTGACGAAGGGGATTGGCAAAGCCTCGAACGGTATATCGCGGAACATACGGAAGCATCGATTACCCACGGCATCTGCCCGGACTGCCGGGAGAAGGTGTACGCGGCGGGGAAACTCATGGAATAGTAGCCTGTCCCGACTGGATTTAAGTTCCTACCGTAGAACTTTTTGATCGTCTCGACGACATAGACCTGCTGGTCTTCGGTGAGCTCGGCGTAGATGTGCAGCGCCAGCGTCTCCTGGGCCGCG
>VBOO01000292.1:1447-3958 GCA_005877505.1 Nitrospirota bacterium | reverse complement strand
CTATCGGGCCGGATGAGACGAAGAGAATGAAACTGCCGACGGCCTTATTTCGTCTCTTGCCAGCTCCGGACCCGCCGCGCCTGTAACACCCCGTCGATCCTCTCGATGGCTTTGAGCACGCGTCCCAGGTGCGCCGTGTTCTGCACTTCCACGATGAAGTCGAGCACGGCTTTCCGGTCCTCCCGGGTCGTGATCTCCGCGCGGCTGATGTTCGCGTCCGCATGGGTGATGGCCGCCGAGACGTTGGCCAACAGGCCCGGCTTGTCGAGGGTCAGGGTCGTGATCTTGACGGGCACGGTCGCCGCTTGCCCCATGTCCCAATCCACGTCCACGAGCCGCGCCTTGTCGTAGTCGAGCGCATCGAGGTTGGGACAGTCCGCGGCGTGAATCGTCAAACCGCGCCCGCGGGTGATGTAGCCGATGATCCGGTCGCCCGGCACGGGCCCGCAGCACTTGGACAGGTGCATCATGAGGTCGTGGATGCCCTTGACCTTGACGCCCTTATCCTCGATCGCCGCGGCTGCGCGCTTCACCCCGGTCTTGTCCTCCCCTTCCGGGGCAGTGGCAGCGCCCTGGCGGCCCGCCGCGTCAACGCAGAGCCGGTTGGCCGCATGGATGGCGGAGACCTTTCCATAGCCGATGGCCGTGAACAACTCGTCAACGCCGGGCAGGCCTGACTCCCGCGCAACCTCCTGAACGCGGGTGGTCTTCAACAGCGTGCCCAACGCGACGTTATGACGGCGGAGCTCCCGCTCCAGCAGCCGCTTGCCCAGCTCCAGGCTCCGTTGGGCCTCCTCCACCCGCAGCCAGTGTTTGATCTTGTTCTTGGCCCGCGGGGTCCGGACGAACTTCAGCCAGTCCCGGTGGGGCACCTGCGTGGGGGACGTGGCGATCTCGACCGTGTCCCCGCTACGGAGCTGATACTTGAGCGGCACCATCTTGCCGTTGACCTTGGCGCCGCTACAGTGATTGCCGATCTCCGTGTGGATGCCGTACGCGAAATCGATGGGCGTGGAGCCCTTCACCAGCTCCTTCACCGCGCCCTTGGGGGTGAAGACGTAGACCACGTCCGAGTACAGGTCCAGCTTGACGGACTCCATGAACTGCCGGTTGTCCGTGAGATCCTGGTGGGATTCGAGGAGTTGGCGAAGCCACGTGAAGACCCGCTTCTCTGTCTCGTCGATCTCCCCCTGTTCCTTGTAGGTCCAGTGCGCCGCAATCCCTTCCTCGGCGATCCGGTGCATCTCGTGGGTCCGGATCTGAAACTCCACGTGCTCGCCCTGGGGGCCGACGACGGTCGTGTGCAGCGACTGGTAATGGTTGGACTTGGGCACGCCGATGTAGTCCTTGAACCGGCCCGGGACAGGCTGCCACAGGGAATGGATGAGGCCCATGATGGCATAGCAGTTCATCTGGGTGTCGGTGATCACCCGGATGGCGGTCAAGTCGTAGACCTCGTCGAAGGAGACGCCTTGATGCTCCATCTTTTGGTAGATGGAGTAGAGGTGTTTGGACCGGCCGGCCAGTTCCCCGGCCAGGCTGTGCTCGGCCAGCTTGGCCTTGACGATGGCAATGATCTTCTGGACGTACTGCTCGCGCTCTTCGAGGCGCTTGGCCACGCGGTCGGCCAGCGCCGCGTAGACGTCGGGCTTCAGCGCCTTGAAGCAGAGGTCCTCCAGCTCGGCCTTCATCCAGCCGATCCCGAGCCGGTTGGCCAGGGGCGCGTAGATATCGAGCGTTTCCTGGGCGACCGTCTGCTGGTGGTCCGGGCTCAGATGCTTCAGGGTGCGCATGTTATGCAAGCGATCCGCGAGCTTGATCAGGATGACCCGGATGTCGTCCGCCATCGAGATCAGCATCTTGCGGAAGTTCTCGGCCTGCTTCTCCTCGTAGCTCTTGAAGGGGATCTGGCCGATCTTGGTGACGCCGTCCACGAGGCGGGCGACGTCCTTCCCGAACTCCGCCTCGATCTGCTCCCGCGTGCAGACCGTGTCTTCCACCGTGTCGTGCAGCAACCCCGCCACAATGGCCGACACGTCGAGCTTCAAGGTCGTCAGGACCTCGGCCACGGCCAGCGGATGTTTCAAATACGGCTCACCGGACCGGCGGACCTGGCCTTCGTGCGCCCGCGCCGAGAAGTCGTACGCGCGCCGGATCAGGTCCACCTGCGCGTTGGGGTTGTAGCGCTGGACCCGCTCGATCAGGTCGTGAATGCTGGTGGCGGTCGCTGTTGCCATGTTCGCGTTAGCCTTTGCTCGCCTGGGACAGATCATAGTCGAGGGGGAGCACCCGAGTCAAACGCGGAGGAAGGCAGCCGTAGGGGAAACCGTATAGGCGGTTCTCGCGAGACAGACCGGCGACGCGCCGGTTAGGAGGAAGCCTTGGCGGGCAGGACCTGGAAGCGCAGCGTGCCGATTTTGCTCATGTCGTGGCTTCCCGTCCCGATGAGAATTTCGACTTTGTAATCGCCGATCGGCCATCCGCTCTTGGGCCTTTTCATCGACACGTAGC
>VBOO01000292.1:0-1237 GCA_005877505.1 Nitrospirota bacterium | reverse complement strand
CTGCCCATGACCATCTCCTGCCCATGGGCCATCACGATCGAGGTGAACATGCCCTCTGGGGGACGATCTTCGAAGCCGCTGTTGTCGGGCAGCGACGGCGGATCCTCGGGAGACTGGGCGAGGGAGAAACACGGGAAGACGAGCAGCACGGCGAGGAACGGGGGCAGGGCCTTCATTCACCACCCTTCTGCACGTAGTTCTTGATGAACTCCTCGGCGTTCTCCTCCAAGACGTCGTCGATCTCGTCGATGAGCTTGTCTAAGTCTTCCTTGAGCTTCTTGCCCGCTTCGACGACCTTCGTGCTCGCCTTGGCCTCGTCCTTGGGCTGCGCGCCACTCCTCTTGGTCTCGGTCTTTTTCTCCTGCTTTTCCATGCGGCCCTCCTTCACGAAGCCGCGCCGGCAGAATCAGGCCGGCGTCTCGCTGAGCAGCCACTACTCAGCATACCCTAGAGCGGAAAGGCCCGTCAAGGCTGGGGGCTCAGACGATGAGCGACACGATCAGCAGCGCGACGATGTTGATGACCTTGATCATCGGGTTGATGGCGGGACCCGCCGTGTCCTTGCACGGGTCGCCGACTGTGTCGCCGGTGACGGCGGCCTTGTGCGTGTCCGTGCCCTTGCGCCCCTGCTCCTCGATGTACTTCTTGGCGTTGTCCCACGCGCCGCCGCCGCTGGTCATGGAGATGGCCACGAAGAGCCCGGTCACGATCGTCCCGAGCAGCACGCCACCCAGGGCGATCGGCCCGAGGATGAAGCCCACCAGGATGGGAGAGAGCACGGGGATCGCAGCCGGCACCATCATCTTCCGGATCGCGGCCTTCGTCACAATGTCCACGCAGGTCCCGTATTCCGGCTTGCCGGTGCCCTCCATGATCCCCTTGATCTCGCGGAACTGGCGGCGGACTTCTCCGACGACTTCGCCGGCGGCGACGCCCACCGCCTTCATGCACATCGAGGCGAAGAGGTACGGCAACATGCCGCCGATGAACAGCCCCACCAGGACCTGGGGGTTCGACAGATCGAAACTGCTGGAGACCCCATGTCCGCGCACCTCTGCCACTTTCCGGGCGAACTCGGCGAACAGCACGATGGCCGCCAGGGCGGCCGACCCGATCGCGTAGCCTTTCGTGACGGCCTTGGTGGTGTTCCCGACCGCATCCAAAGGATCGGTGATGTTCCGCACCTCCTTGCCCAGGTGTGCCATCTCGGCGATCCCGCCGGCGTTGTCCGTGATCG
>VBOO01000010.1 GCA_005877505.1 Nitrospirota bacterium | reverse complement strand
GCCGCGCGCAGGGTCTTTATCCCCTCTATTCGCAAGTTGGCGTGTACCATTTCTGATTTGCGGACCGCGTTCTCGATGGCCGACATCTCCGCCTTCTCGTCATGGGCCAGCGTCTGGACGTCAACCTCGGCCAACTTCAAATCGGCCTCTCCACGTATCCGGGCCTTCTCATAGTCGGTCATCAGGGTTTTCAATTTCTTGACTTGCTCCTCGGAGAGGCCAAGATCCTTGGCGTGCCGGAACAGGCTGTGGAAGGTCTGGTCAATAAAGTGGTGCGCGTCTCGGTCATGCTTGGAATGGCCTCCTCGATGTGTCCCTTCGTTTGGTTCTGCGTGGACGAAGGCAGGGAGTCCAATCATGAGAGTCCACGCCACAAGCGCAGTGATGATGCGAGCATGAATGAACGACATAGGTTCCTCCTCGTTGACGGGTTGAACGCTTGTTCCTATCTACCTATGAGACACCCGGAGGAACAGGAAAGTTGAATCCGAGGCTCTCGCTTGGGGCTTGGACCGGTTTCAAGGGGGCGGGTCATCAGCCGTGTGGGGTCAGGAAGTCGTAACCTTCTCCAAAGAGTGCTTGGAACGGCGACTCCTCCGCAGTCGTCTGGGCCGCCACTACCGGCTCTGTCTTTCCCACCGTGTGTCCTGCCCGCCGAACGACGGCGTACCCCTCTCCGAACAGCGTCTGGAAGGGGCGTTGCTCCTGGAGGACTGTGCGATCCGGCACCGTGGCGACAGAAGCCCCACTTTGCTTGTGAAGGAAATCACGACCTGCCATAACATCTCATGACGAATCTCCTTGATCTTTGTCCAAATCATAAGCGGGGCCCGACACAATGTAACTGCATGCTCGGCGTTTGAGGTTGATCAGGCCCTTGCGGCTCAAGGAATCAACTGCTAAAAATACTTGGTTCCAGCCCAGGTAAGGGAGCCTGCCGACGATCTCCTCGATGGGCAACGGCTGGGGACTGGATTGTAGAAGATCGAGAATGAGCACCTCCGTGTGGTTAACAGCCATATCGTCCTCCTCGAGAAAAAGTGCGCCGATAAGGTCGACATGGATCTTACACTCAGACTATGAAGCTGCTATGAATTGTGCATGAAAAACTCTTCACATATTCATCATGAATGATGACCGACATGCGATGTGGGAGGAGCGAATCAGAGGGGAGCGGAGACAGGACCCGCGCCTTCTAAGTCCCCCCTCACCCTGACCCTCTCCCTCGGTGGGGCGAGGGTAAGTTTATTTGATTCGGAAGAGCAGTTTGGTGTTCTGAGTGGTGACTTCTTCGACTTCACGCACGGTGATGCCGTGCAGCTCTGCGATCTTCTCGGCCACGTGGCGGACGTACGCGGGCTCGTTGCGCTTGCCGCGGTGCGGGACGGGTGCGAGGTAGGGGCTGTCGGTCTCCACGAGGGTGCGGTCCAACGGCACCGTCTTAACGATATCGCGCAGCATCGTCGCGTTCTGGAACGTGATGACGCCCGAGAACGACAGGTAGAACCCCAGGTCCAGCGCATCCTTGGCCAGCCAGGTGTCGCCTGAAAAGCAGTGGAATACCCCGCCCATCTCGCCGGCTTTTTCTTCCTTTAAGATTTTGATCGTGTCCTCCTGGGCCTCGCGCGTGTGGACGACGATCGGAAGGCGCAGCTCGCGGGCCAGGCGCACCTGCTCGCGGAAGCGGTGGCGTTGGACCTCGCGCGGGGAGTGGTCGTAGTGGTAGTCCAACCCGATCTCGCCGTAGGCGATGACGCCTTTGGATATCGCGAGCGTCCGCACCTCGTCGTACCAGTTGTCCTGGATGTGCTTCACTTCGTGCGGGTGGACGCCGACGGTGGCGGAGATGAAAGGATGCTTCTGCGCCAGTTCCACAGCGGCGCGGCTGGTCTCGAGGTCGCATCCGATCGTCACGAAATGCCCGATCCCGGCGTCGCGCGCGCGTTGGAGCATCGCCTCGCGGTCGGCGTCAAACCGCGCGTCGTCGATATGGCAGTGACTGTCGATCAGCATCGAATTTGACTATAGCACAACGGATTGGTATTATCCCCAGCTTGATGAAAGCCCTGTCGAGAAATTGCACTGGCTATTTGCTGCTGGCGCTGCTGGGCGTCTGCCTGCTGGCGTTCCCGCCGCTGGCTGCCACGCTGGAGCTGCACCATGCGCTCGGCGAGGCCGACCAGGATGGTCACCAGCATTCACCTGTCCTGGCCTCCCAGCCGGCGGTGCCTGCGCCCGAGACGCCGTATCGCGACCACTTCGTTCCGCGCCTTCTTCTGACCGACCTTCCCGCCCGCGCTCCTCCCGCTCAGACCCTCTAAGTCCGTATCCCAATCGCTGTGCCGTAGAACTTCGGCTCAATTCGGCCGCAGGCGGCGCCTTACCTATCCGGACATGAGGTGTCTTTATGCATGTAGGATCACGCGCGCTCGCGCTTCTCGTTGTGTTTGCGCTCGGCCTAGGCCCATTGGCGCCTGCCGTTTTCGCACAGGAGAAAGCGTCCGAGCTTGAGAACTTGAAGAAACAGATGTTGCAGATGGAGGAACAGTTCCAGCAGTTGCAGCAGCAGATCGAGAAATTAGAAACAAAGAAGATCCAGGAGGTAGAGGCGAAAGCGAACGCAGCACTGGAATCCAGCAAGAAGACCTTCGCCTCACAATTCAATCCGGCCCTCTCCCTCGGCATCGACACCATCGGCTCCTACAAGTCCCATCGCCAGGCGTTCAACCCCGGAGACGGCACCGCGGGTACCCGCGATGCCGGCCAACCGATCAATAACACCCGTCCGGCCGGTGCGGATTTTAATCTTCGCAGCGCTGAGTTGTTCATCTCGGCCGATGTAGATCCCTTCACGCGGGCCTACGCGACCATAAATGCCTCGGCAGACGCAGCGAACAACGACGAAGCGATCCTGTCGGTGGAAGAAGCGGCGATCGTGACGACGCGTTTGCCCTACAATCTGACGGTCCGCGGCGGACGGTTTTTTGCAGACTTCGGCGTGTTGCCTCACCGGCACGACCATGACCTGCCGTTCGTGGATCGCCCACCGTCGCTTGCCACATTCGTTGGTGGAGAGGCTCAGACCAATGGCGTAGAGGTGAGCTGGCTCGCGCCAACGCCGTTTTTTCTTAGAGCCAGTGGGACGGTCGGGAATAAGCTGGGGGCCGACTTCCGTGATGGGGTAAGTGATGTCAACAGCCGGCCGATCAAGGGACTGACCTATATGGGGCGGCTCCAGACCTACTTTGACATCAACGACGATAACAATGTGGAACTTGGTGGTTCGATCGCTGAGACGCCTAATGCCGAAGATGTGACGAATAGCGGACGGTTTGAGCGTCGTTTGGTGGGAATGGATTTCAAGTACCGTTGGTATCCGCTGGGATACGGGGTGCGCCAGAGCCTGACCGTGGCCGGAGAGCTGCTGCACGATCTCGGTGAGGCGGACCCCGTGAACGGAGGACCTCGGAGAGATATTTTCGGGAACGCGGTTCGCCAAGGTGCCTGGGGCGGCTATGTCTATGCCGAGTATCGTTTGAGCAAGCAGTGGCGGCCGGGAGTCCGGTTTGACTACTTCCAGTTGCAGTCGGAGCCGTTGCTCGTCACGAATTCCTTCACGCTCCAACCGGCGTCCACGCTCAACGCGACCGGCCATCGGACGGACAACCGCACCTGGACAGCGTACCTGACATGGTTCCCCAGTGAATTCCAGCGACTGCGTCTGCAGTATAACCGCTCCGATCGTGGGAACGCTCAGGATGCCAACGAGTTCTTCCTCCAATGGACCGCGTTTCTCGGCAGCCACTCGCATGGGTTTTCCGAACGGGAATGAACAGAAGTCAATGGAGAAAGGAGCAGCCTGATGACTCTCGTATGGTGTAATCGTCTTTGGGCGCTGGCCTTCGCGTTGGCGCTCGTCTCCAGCGGCATGGCACGCGCCGAGGAGAAAATCTACGTGGTCACAACCCTTCCGGATCTGGCCGACATCACGGCCCGGATCGGAGGCGAGTTAGTCACAGTCGAAAGCCTGGCGAAAGGCATTGAAGACCCGCACGGCGTGCCGATCAAGCCCTCATTCTTGCCCAAGCTGAATCGCGCGCAAGTGGTGGTCGTCATGGGACTCGAGTACGAGCATTCCTGGATTCCGGCGTTGCTGAGCGAGGCCCGCAATTCAAAAATCATGAAGGGGAATATCGGCTATATCGATGCATCACTCAAGGTGACCCCCAAAGAGGTGCCGATGGACCTCAGCCGGGCGAAAGGGGAATTGCATCCGGCCGGCAACCCGCATTTTAATCTGGATCCCGAAGGAGGGCGGCTCATCGCGCAGACCATCGCCGAGGGGCTCACGTTGAATTTTCCCCAGCATCGGGCTACGTTTGAAGCGAATTTGAAGGCGTTTCTGGCTCAGCTCGACGCCAAGATCCGGGAGTGGAAGATCATGGCCAAGCCGTTACAGGGGGTGAGATTCGTTTCCTATCATCAAGACTTCACCTATTTTGCCGATCGGTTCGGCATGGAGTATGTGGGAACGATTGAATTGAAGCCCGGCATCGAGCCGACGGCGGCGCATCTGGTGGAGTTGGTGCAGAGCATGAAAACGGAAGGGGTGAAGGTGGTGATCCGCGAGCCCCACTTCAGCGAGAAGGTGCCGAGCCAGATCGCGGCCCAGGTCGGCGGACAGGTAGTGAAGTTGCCGATCATGGTCGGCGGCGCGCCGGAAGTGAAAACGTATTTCGACTTGATCGAATACAACATCCGAGAACTGCTCAAAGCGGCGCAGGCTGCAGGCGTTGCCGGGAAGGTGTGAGGAGAGCGCAAATGGCCGAGGCGATCGTCACCTTACAAGACGTCGCGTTGGGTTACGACGGGATTCCGGTCCTCGAGGGCCTGACGGTGGACGTCCACGCGGGTAATTTCATCGCTCTGCTCGGCCCGAACGGGTGCGGGAAGAGCACGATCCTGAAAGGGATGGCGGGTATCATTCAGCCGCTTCACGGCCGCATCAGATGCGTGCTGAACGGGCAGCCGGTCCGCTTCGGCTATGTGCCGCAGCGGGAGGCCATCGAGATGGTGTTCCCGCTGACGGTCTTTCAAGTGGCGCTCATGGGAACGTACGGGCGTGTGGGGCCCGGGCGGCCGGTCACGCACGTCGAGCGCGAGCAGGTGCAGGCCTGTCTCGCCGATGTTGGAATGGGAGATCTAGGCCGGAAGCTGTTCACGTCGCTGTCCGGCGGCCAGCGCCAGCGGGTGCTGATCGCCAGGGCGTTGGCGGCGGGTCCGGACCTTCTGCTGCTGGATGAGCCATTGAGCGGTATAGATCTTGGGGCGGCGAAGATCATCATGGAACTGATCACCAGGCTGCATCAGGACCGCGGGTTGACGACGGTGATGGTCAGCCATCATCTCAAAGCCTTGCGTGAGCGCGAAGCGGTGCGGGAGGTTGTGTGGGTGCATGAAGGGAAATTGTTGCGTGGTCCAGTGGCGACCATGCTGGCTCCCGACATGGTCTTTCGGATGATGGATGCCGAGATCGGCTGACGGGTGACGATGGACACCTTGCTGGAAATCCTCAATTCACACTTCCTCCTTCGCAACGCGCTGCACGGGGGGCTGATCATCGGGATTGTCGCGCCGCTGGTCGGGATCTACCTCCTGGCTCGCCGCATGGTGTTTCTCGGGGTCGCCTTGCCGCAGATTTCGACGGCGGGCGTGGCGGCTGCCTTTGTATGGCACACTTACTTCCATGGCCACCAGAGCCGCGACGTGAGCGATTTCATGCTCGCCCTGGTCGGCTCCACGATTCTGACCTTTGCCGTTATCCTGGGGCTGGCGCTTCTGGAGAGGCGTGGCCGCGGCTTGGGAGAGGGACGGATCGGGATGCTCTACGCGATCGCCGGCGCAGTCACGATTCTTCTGCTGGCGTCGGATCGCGTCACCGAGATCGGCGTGCTGGGCTTGCTGAAGGGCGAGATCATCGCCATTCCGGACATCGAGCTGTTGATCCTGTTCCTCGGATATGGGGCGATCCTGATTCTCTTGACGGTCTTTCATAAGGAGCTGGTGCTGGTCACGGTGGATCGGGAGATGGCGATTTCGCTGGGAAAGCACGTGCTGGTGTGGGACATGCTTCTGTTCGGCATCATCGGCGTGGCGATCTCTTTGGGGGTGTTGGTAGTCGGCCCGCTGGTCATGTTCGGCTTCCTGATCGTGCCGCCGCTGATCGCGGGACGGTTGGCCATCGGTATGCGGAACGTCTCGATCGTGGCCGCGGTGGTGGGAGCGGGTGTCGCCCTGGCCGGATTCGCCTTCGCCTACCGGCTCGACTGGCCGACGGGACCGACCGATGTGGCGCTCGCCGGGGTCGTGCTGGCCTTGGTGGCGGTTGGACAGGCTGTTCGAGCACTTGCATCTCGGATAGCGGTGCAGTGAGCAAGGGATGGAGTCGCACAGGGGCGTGTCTGCTGTGTGTTGCGTTGCTGGAGGGGTGTCAGGGGCCTGATACTCTCAGGCTAACGAACCTGCCCGCAGGCGATTCAGTCACCGTCGCGTCGGTGGTGAATATCACGGGGCGCTCATTACCGCTCCCGCCAGATAACCCGCTGGCTGCTTTGCGTCAGGCCCTTGGCCTTGGTGATGAGACGCCGGTCACGGTCCCCGACGTTCTGCTTCACCGTTTCTTGCTGGCCATCCGGTCGCCACTTCGCGATGTGACGCCTCTTGAAAAGGCGCGCATCGTCTTTTCCGGTCGGTCCACTGAGATTGCGGGTGTCCTCGGAGAGGCTCGCGCTGCTGGGCTCAAAGGAGCCGTCGTCCTGGCAACGCTTCACCGGTGGGATGACAGCCGGTGGGTCGATACACGCGCGGTGTTTGTCTCGATGGATGTTGTCGTTGCGCGCATCAACGACGGTGAAACCCTGGATACTCGGGCGGTCCGTAACCTTGCAGTGCCTGTCGGCGCGGCGACGACCATCGTCCAGGCCACCGACGACGCCGTCCGCTGGATTGCCGAAAAGCTGTTCTAAAGGGGGACGGGCTACTTTTCGACTTTGAAAAGTTGCCCGTCCCCCTTTTCTCGTGATCCCAACGCGGGTCGTCGCGACGCAAACTGCAATCAGATCCCTCTCCCGGGGCACCCATTGCTCTTCCAATGCAATGGGTCATGGAGAGGGCGTGGGTGAGGGGGGTGTAGCTTCCATTCGTGTGGAGCGTGTCCTGCACCCTTCCGCCTCCGACGACATCAGCACCACCAGCGATTATTTCTCTGCAACGACAAACTCCAGGAAATACTGCTTCGGCAGGAAGGTGTGCTCTTTGGAGATGGTGTAGCCGGCGTCGGTCATTTCTTTGATGACGGTGTCGCGTGGGATGAGGTGATCTTTTGAGAAGCCTAAGTTGCCGGATCGCTCGTCGTGGTAGAAATCGATGATCGCCACGCGACCCTTCGGTTTCAGCGTTGCTTTGACCCGCGTGAAGTAGTCGGCGCGCTTATCCAGGTGGTGATAGGCGTTGCAGAGGAAGACGAGATCCACGCTCTTGGGCGGGAGGAGCGGGTCGTTCTCCTTCGCCACGATGAACTTCGCGTTGTATGGGGTGTGCAGGTGCTCGATCATCTCCTCGTTGTACTTCAGCATGCCCGGCTCGATGTCCACGGCATAGACCATTCCCTTGTCCTGCACGGCCCAAACGAACTTCCGCGTGAAATAGCCGGACCCAGCGCCGATGTCGGCGATGGTCATGTACCGATCGAGGTTGAGCGCCTTGATGACTTCGTCGGGCTTCTGGTCCTTGTCTCGCTCGGGCCGCTCCAGCAGCTCGATGTATTCCTTGAGGTCCGAGGGGCCGCGGTGTTGCTCCTTGTGCTGCGCGAGTGCGGGGGCCGCACAAAGGAGAGCGCTCAGAAGGAAAAAGGCAAGAAAGCCCGGATTACCCATGGATGCCGTAGCGAGGCAGTTGAGACCGAAGTCCGCCGTGGCTTCTCGCAAGTGAGAACGACACAGGCGTACCCGCAGTGGTACGTCGAGGAGGGCGAACGAGAAAAGCCGCGCCGGGCGAGAGGATCGACTGCCGCAGTAGGTATTCATGGGTATTCCGGGCTTAGTGCCAGTCGTCGTTGGGGTCCCTCGGAACACTGGTGGCGAACATGATGGCCAGCGCCGGCTTGTCAGTCCTGTTCGCGGCGGCATGGTAGGTTTCAGTTGGAACTAGGAGCATCTTGTTACTGGGCCGGAGCGTGATCACCTCCCGCTTGCGAGTCTTTACATCCTCGAGCGTCATCTCGAGCTCGCCTTCACGCATCCAGACCGCGACCTGGTGCACCTTGTGGTAGTGCATCCCGGCCGTCGCGCCGGGCTGGATCTGGTTTGAGTAGACGTGGGTGATGGGAGCGCCGAGAGCCGCTTCGATCGCCTTCAGGTCAAAGACCTCCTGGCGGCGGCCTGGCTTCTTGGGATCTACGTCGATTCTATATTCCAACCAACGGGCGATGCTCATGGGTCAGGACTACTCCGAAGTAAAGGCCTTGCGGCTGTCTCCCATGACGCCTGAGAGAAGAGACGTCAGTTCCAACGGCAGCACGAACTTCGTGGATGGGCTAGCGCCGAGCGTCCTGAGCGCGTCCAGGTATTGCAGGCTCATGGTCTTCGCATCCACGCCTTTGGCCACCTCGAAGATCTTGGACAGTGCCAGAGAGAAGCCCTCCGCCCTGAGAATCGCGGCCTGCCGCTCGCCTTCCGCGTTCAATATGCGGGCCTGGCGATCGCCCTCCGCTTTCAGGATGACCGCCTGCTTCTCGCCGTCGGCGACCGTGATGGCTGCGGCCTTGGTCCCTTCCGCTTCCGTCACCGTCGCCCGGCGGCTCCGTTCGGCCGACATCTGGCGGCCCATCGCGTCGAGGATATCCTTGGGCGGCGTGATCTCGCGGATCTCCACGGTGGTGATCTTCACGCCCCAGCGCGTCGTCACCTGATCCATCTTGGTTTGGAGGACGTGGTTGATCTCCTCCCGCTTCGCCAGCACATCGTCCAACGCGATGTCCCCGACGACCGCGCGGAGGGTGGTGACCGCGATGCCTTCTGCCGCGGCGTCGAAATCCTGAACCTGGACGAAACTGGCGATTGGGTCCACGACCTTCGAATAGATCAGAAAGTCTACGGAGATGGACGCGTTGTCCTTCGTGATGCAGGTCTGATGAGGGATCTCGTTGTACTTTTCCCTGAGATCCACGCGCACGGCCTTGTCGACGAGCGGGATCAGTATCACGATGCCGGGCCCTTTCGGTCGTTCAAGCACCTTGCCCAACCGGAGGACCACGAGCCGTTGGTATTCGGGGACGACCTTGAGGGTCATGAAGACCAGAACGACTACGATAACTGCCGTGATCATGAGTCCCGTTGGCATAAGCATGGACGCCTCCTTATTTAATCTTCGAACCCGGCGGGACGTCCTCCATCGTCGTGAGCAGAGCCGTCACCTCTTCCTCGCCGGCGGCCAGGACCATCCCCTGCGATTCCACGCCCATGAGCTTGGCCGGCTTCATGTTCGCCACGATCACGACGCGCTTGCCCACCAGATCTTCCGGCGCGTACTTCGTGGCGATGCCGGCTACGACCTGGCGCTGCTCAGTACCAATATCGACTTGTAGCCTGAGGAGCTTGGTGGACTTGGGCACCCGCTCGGCCGCGATGACAAGGCCGACGCGCAACGAGACTTTTCTGAACTCGTCGATCGTGATCTGATCCGTTGGCGGTCGAGGAGCAGGCTGCTGGTCTTGCGTCACGCGAGCATCTCCTTGTGTCTGGGTCGTCTCGACTCTCGGGAACAGCGGAGCCCCTTTCGCAATCTTGGTGCCGGACTTTAGGGATCCCCAGTTTAGCTCGTCGGGATTCGGATTCGATAAGTCGGACGTGAGGCCGAGTTGCCGGGCCATCTCCTGCGCGCTCTGCGGCATGAACGGGTAAAGGGCCAGGCTGAGGATGCGTAAGGTTTCGGCGCCATGATGGAGCACGGTATCGAGGTGAGCCTTGTCCTTGGCCTGCTTCGCCAGGGTCCAAGGCGCGCTCTTGTCGATGTACTGGTTGGCGAGCTGGACCAAGCCCAGGATGGCTTCGAGCGCCCGATTGAACTCCAGATTTCTTATGTGGAGCTCGACCACAGTGAGGAGTTGACCGGCAGCGTGTTCAAGGCGGTTGTCAACCTCGGTCTGAGCCGAATGCATCTGCGGCTTGGGAATCGTGCCTTGCGCGAACCGCTCGATCATGGTCAAGCTGCGGTTCAGGAGGTTGCCGAGATCGTTTGCCAGCTCGCTGTTGATGCGCCCGATCATGGCCTCTTTCGAGAAGTCCCCGTCGTGGCCGAAGGGAACCTCGCGCAGCAGGAAGTAGCGGAACGCGTCCACGCCGAACTCGTCCACGATGGCGTGCGGGTCCACCACGTTCCCCCGGCTCTTGGACATCTTCTCGCCCTCCACGGTCCACCAGCCGTGGGCGAAGATCGTCGTCGGGAGCGCGAGGTCCAGAGCCATCAGGATCGTGGACCAGTACACGGCGTGTGTCGTGAGGATGTCTTTGCCGACGAGGTGCAGGACCGTGTGGTCGGCCGCCGCTTCCGTGGAGTGGGTGGTCCAGTACTTCTCGAAGGAGGGCTTCGGCGTCAGATACTCCAGCGCCGAGATGTAGTTCACCAATGCGTCGAACCAGACGTAGGTGACGAAGTTGGAGTCAAAGGGCAGCTCGATGCCCCAGGACAGGCGTGATTTGGGACGGGAGATGGAGAGGTCCTCCAGCGGCTTCTGCAGGAACCCGAGCACCTCGTGACTACGGGTCTGCGGCTGGATGAAGTCCTGATGATCCTGAATGTATGTGATGAGACGTTCCTGATATTGGCTCATCCGGAAGAAGTAGTTGCTCTCGCTGAGTCGTTCGACCGGTCGTTTGCAATCCGGACAGAGCCCATCGACCACGTCCTTTTCCGTCCAGAAACGCTCGTCGAAGGTGCAGTACCAGCCGGTGTAGTCGGCGCGGTAGATCAACTCCTTGTCGTAGAGGGCCTGGAGCGTCTTCTGGACGTAAGCCTTGTGCTTCGGGTCGGTCGTGCGGATGAAGGCGTTGTTGGAGATGTGCAGGCGCTTCCAGAGGCTCTGGAACTGGGGCGCGAGCCGGTCGCAGTAGGCCTTGGGATCCATCGCCGCCTTCTGCGCGGCCTG